>USHL01000047.1 GCA_900554525.1 uncultured Oscillospiraceae bacterium
GTGGAGTTCCAGCACGTCAAGCCGGGCAAAGGCGCCGCTTTTGTCAGAACCAAGGTTAAAAACGTTATAACCGGTTCGGTTGTTGAAAAGAGCTATAACCCGACAGCAAAGTTTCCGACCGCATACGTCGAAAGAAAGGATATGGAGTATTCCTATTCCGACGGTGATCTTTATTATTTCATGGATCAGGAAACCTATGAGCTTGTTCCGATAAACAGCAGCGAGCTTGGCGATAATTTCAAGTTTGTGAAAGAAAATATGGTCTGCAAAATCCTTTCCTATAAGGGTAAGGTTTTCGGTGTGGAACCGCCGACATTTGTAGAGCTGCAGGTCAGCGCGACCGATCCCGGCTTTAAGGGAGACACCGCAACCAACGCCACCAAGCCGGCAACCCTTGAGACCGGCGCAGAGATCCGTGTTCCTCTCTTCATAAACGAGGGCGATATGATAAGAATAGATACCCGCACCGGCGAATATATGGAGCGCGCATAATTTTTAACGGAGGTTTTCGGTATGGATATTTGTGAAAAGGTAGCTTATATTAAAGGTTTGGCCGAAGGTCTTGACCTTGATGTTTCCACTAAGGAAGGCAAGATTCTTGAAGCAATAATAGATCTGCTCGGCGATATCACGGATGAAATCTGTGAGATAGAGGACGGCTGCGATGAGCTTATGGAGCAGATTGATGCTGTTGACGAGGATTTGTCCTCGGTTGAAGAAATCATCTACGGCGACGATGATGACTGCTGCGGCTGCGATAAATGTGATGACGATGAGCTTTATGAGATAGAGTGTCCAAATTGTCACGACGTTATTTATCTTGATGAGGATATGCTTGAAGACGAAGGCATGACCTGTCCCAACTGCGGCACTGAGCTGGAGTTTGACTTCGACTGTGATTGCGAAGACTGCAAGGACGACAGCGAAAAAGAAGACTGATTTTGCATTTATTGCCGTGCCTTGGCCGTTTGTCGGCGGGGCGCGGCTTTTTTAAACGGTGATTGACTTGAAAAAAAGCAGAATAATATTGCTTGCTGCCTCGGCGGTGATTTTCGCTGCGACAGCCTTCATCAGCTTTTCAGGGGCTATTTCTGATTTCGAAGAACAGCTTCACGGGCTTATCAATCCGTCGGGCGGAACGAATTTTGTATTTAAGGTGTTTACCGATCTCGGTGAGGCGGTCGGAGTCATCGGTGTGATACTTGTATTTTTAGTATTGCCCGCTACCCGCAGGAATATCGGCGTTCCGCTCAGCGTTACGGTTGCGTCGTCATTTCTCGTGTCAAGGCTTATCAAGGAACTGGTAGGCAGGGAAAGACCGCTTGAAAGGCTGCTTGAGGTCGGCGGATACAGCTTTCCGAGCGGACATGCGACAAATAACGCCGCGCTTTATATCGGTATAATGCTGCTTGCGCTGCCGCTTTTGAAAAAACGCAGTCATAAGCTTTTGCTTTCGGCGGGCTGTATACTGTTTACATTTATGATCGGCGTTTCCCGCATTTATTTCAATGTTCACTATTTTTCGGACGTGGTATGCGGCTGGTGCCTTGGTACGGCTTTTGCGGTTGTTTGTACCGAAATCTATTTCAGGCTTGAAAAGAGGCATGCTAAAATATGACTTTGACAGAAATAAAGCTCGCATACAGTGTCTCCGATGAGGAAACCGTCCGTCTTCCGGTTGTGGTGGTGGCGGCAGGTTCGTCGACACGTATGCGGGGCATAAACAAACAGTTTGCCGATCTGCTCGGCATACCCGTTATCGCCAGAACCTTGCTGGCCTTTGAACGGTGCGGCGCGGTGTCGCGCATAATTGTCGCCGCAAGGGAAGCTGATATACCGAGACTTCAGCTTTTGGCAGACGAATATAATATAACCAAGCTCACCGATATCGTCAGTGGGGGAGAATGCCGCGGGCAGTCGGTGTTGAACGGCATCAAACGGCTTTCGTCCGGGGAAAAAAAAGTGCTTATACACGACGGCGCGCGTCCGCTTGTTGAGGACGCGGTTATACGCCGTGTAATCAAGGCACTTTCGGAAAATTCAGCCGTTACATGTGCTGTCAGGGTCACCGATACGGTAAAGCAGGTGGATAAAAACGGCATAGTGCTTAACACTCCTCCGCGTGATTCGCTGGTAGCGGTGCAGACGCCGCAGGGGGTTTCGGTTGAGCAGTATTTAAATGCTGCCGGAAAAGCCGGCGATATGTCGGCTTTTACCGACGACGTTTCGGTTATGGAGTCTGCGGGCTGCCGAGTGCTGACTGTGGAGGGAAGCCCGCGTAATATCAAAATAACCGCGCCCGGGGATATAAAGGTTGCCGAGTGCTGGCTTTCGGAGGAGGAATAAGCTTGCGCATAGGTCACGGATATGATGTTCACCGTATTTCTGCGGACCGTCCGCTTTATATCGGCGGGGTGAGCATACCCTGCGGTTTTGGGCTTGACGGCCATTCGGATGCCGACGTTCTGCTGCACGCCGTCTGTGACGCGCTCCTCGGAGCGGCAGGTCTCGGCGATATCGGCAGGCATTTTCCGGATACCGACCCGGCGCTTGAGGGAATAGACAGCCGCGTTCTGCTGCGGAGGACGGCTTTGCTTCTTAAGGAAAAGGGCTATAAAATAGTGAATATCGATTCCACCGTGATAGCCCAAAAACCGAGGCTTGCGGAATATATTCCCGAAATGTCTGAAAAAATAGCCGTAGATTGCGGCATAGCGGCGTCCTGCGTTAACGTTAAGGCCACTACTGAGGAGCGGCTCGGCTTTACCGGTGCGCTTGAGGGTATCGCGGCTCATGCGGTATGTCTGATAGAATGATATGAACGAAAGAGAAAGAATCATACGCCTTTGGTTTGATATGTGGCTGCGCTGTGAGGATCTCGGCATAGCGGATATCTTTGACAGCGGAATAGTTTATATTGAAAGCTGGGGACCTGAATATAAAGGCGTCGAAGCCGTCAGGCATTGGTTTGAAGAATGGAACACGCGCGGCAGAGTGCTTGAATGGCGGATAAAGCAGTTTTTTCACAAAGGCGCCGAAACAGTGGTTGAATGGTATTTCAAGAATAAAATGAACAGCGGAAAAAACGAGGAATTTGACGGAATGTCGCTTATTATATGGAATGAAGAGGGAAAAATAAAATTTTTAAAGGAATTCGGCTGCAATCTGAATAATTACGACCCATACAAAGGCGGTCAGACGCCTGTTTTTATAAAAGAAAAAATCAACTGGTTCTGATTTTGATGAATCCGTCATATCTTATAATACAGCGCTTTCAAGGGTGGATATGATGAAGCTTTTTGTTACCGTTTCAAAAAAGACTCTCGCTGCGGTTTTGGCGGCGGCCG
This sequence comes from uncultured Oscillospiraceae bacterium, assembly GCA_900554525.1. Taxonomy (GTDB): domain Bacteria; phylum Bacillota; class Clostridia; order Oscillospirales; family Acutalibacteraceae; genus UBA737. The sequence continues at coordinate 3,348 of USHL01000047.1, forward strand.
TGGTTATACTGATACTGCTCGGTCAGTTTTTTACTATCCGTTCTTCGGGAATAGACGGCTCTACCAATGCGCACAGGGTAGAATACATTAACAGTCTCGGGGTAAAAATAAATGAGAATCCCCAGGTTAAGAGCATAACAATTCCGGAGAATTTCGGCGAGGTTTACGAGAAATACAATCTGCTTCAGAAAAAGGCGGGCTTCGATCTTTCAGCCTGCAAAGGTAAAGCAGCAGAGGTATATACCTACCGTTTTGCCGATGACGAGGATATGACGGTACACATAATAGTCTGCGATAAGCGCATTGTCGGCGGTGATATTTCCTCAGTCCGCATAGACGGTGAAATGCTTCCGCTGATTCCGGAAAAGGAGAAAACCGATGGGATATGAAAGACTTGATAAAATTCTTTCCTCACAGCTTGGAATTTCCCGTAAAGATGTAAAGGCGGCTGTCAGAAGGGGAATCGCGCGGGTGAACGGAGAGACGGTGTCGGATCCGGGGATGCAGACCGACCCTGAATGTGATTCGATAGTCTTTGACGGACAAGCCGTGGCTTACAAAAAATTCGTATATATTTTGATGAATAAGCCCAAAGGTGTTTTATCCGCGTCGAACGATAAAAACCGAAGAACCGTTATCGATCTTGTACCGCCGGAGCTCAGACGGGCGGGACTTTTTCCGGCAGGACGGCTTGATAAGGATACTACCGGGCTTATTATTATTACCGACGACGGCGGTTTCGCTCACCGCATGCTTTCACCCAAAAGCGGTGTTTTCAAGACATACCGCGCCGTTCTGGACGGAGCTGTGACCGAAGAAACCGTGCGTATGTTCAGCGAGGGCGTAACTCTTGCAGACGGTACTGAATGCCGCCCTGCGCGGCTTCGCAGGCTTTCGGAAAACACTGCCGAAGTCGAGATCTGCGAGGGCAGGTATCATCAGATCAAGCGTATGTTCGGCGCGGTGGGTCTGGGCGTAAATGAATTGGAAAGAATTTCCGTGGGGGGCCTGAAACTGCCTGAGAAGCTTCGCCCGGGAGAGTGTGTGGAGCTTGACGGAAACAGTTTGAAATCGGTGTTTTGTAAGTAGTATGCATATTAAACAAAACATTCTTTTAAACATTGGAGATATTTCGCATAGCATTTATGCGGTTTATTTGGTATAATAACATTAACTTGAAGCAATCATAGGAGGCTGCAAAATGGCAAGTTTATCACTTCGCAACGTGTATAAAAGGTATCCCGGCGGCGTTACTGCTGTTTCGGATTTCAACCTTGAAATTAAAGATAAAGAATTTATAATTCTTGTCGGACCTTCGGGCTGCGGTAAATCCACGACCCTGAGAATGGTCGCAGGTCTGGAGGAGATCTCCGACGGTGAGATCTATATCGGTGACAAGCTTGTCAACGATGTCGCTCCGAAGGACCGCGATATCGCGATGGTTTTCCAGAACTATGCGCTTTATCCTCATATGACTGTTTTCGATAATATGGCGTTTGGTCTTAAGCTCCGCAAAACTCCGAAGGATGAAATCAAGCGCCGTGTTGAAGAAGCAGCCCGTATACTTGATATATCACACCTGCTTGAGCGTAAGCCGAAGGCTTTGTCCGGCGGTCAGCGCCAGCGTGTTGCTCTCGGCCGTGCAATAGTCCGTGAGCCTAAGGTCTTCCTGCTTGACGAGCCGCTGTCCAACTTGGACGCTAAGCTCCGTGCACAGATGCGTACCGAGATTTCCAAGCTTCATCAGCGTCTCGGAACCACCTTTATTTACGTTACTCATGACCAGACAGAGGCTATGACAATGGGTACCCGCATCGTCGTTATGAAGAGCGGTATCATTCAGCAGGTAGATACTCCTAACAATCTGTATCTCTATCCCTGCAACCTCTTTGTCGCAGGGTTCATCGGTTCTCCGCAGATGAACTTTATCGAGGCTAAGCTCCTTAAAGAGGGCGAGGATTATCTCGTAGAGTTCGGTTCGGAGGATACCAAAACCCGTGCCGGCGTTAAATATAAGATCAAGCTTCCGGCCTCCAAGAATAAGGATGACTGCCTTGCTCCTTATGCAAATAAGGAAGTTATTATGGGCATCCGTCCCGAAAACGTTCACAACGAGGAGGATCTCCTTGCTGTTCATAAGGACGGTATCGTTGAGGCTGACGTTGAGGTTACCGAGCTTATGGGTGCCGAAACTTATCTGTATATGAATTGTGAGGGTCAGGCTATTAACGCACGCGTAAGTCCGACCAATACTGCCCGTCCGGGCGATAAGATAAGCATCGCTTTCGAAACCGCGAAGATTCATCTTTTCGATAAGGAAACCGAGCTTACTATCTGCAACTGACAGAATTAAAAAGCTGTGCCGTAAAGGCACAGCTTTTTATCATAAGCAATATAAAAGACAGGTATGAATTTCAGTTATAAATGAAAGCAGTAATTCATCTTCTGCACAGCCGCTGATACAGAACAGCCGCGGTAATTACCGTGGCTGTTCTGTAATTTCCGGATAATGTGCAAATGGCGGGGCGGCATTAAAAGCAGACATATAGAGTAAGGTTGTTTGATTTGCTGCTTATTATGCGGACATTTTGCAGTTTATGCAGTCGGTCAATGTATTTTTGCTGTCTGCACTAAGCTTACCATTCAAGCATTTTGCTTATTGCTGCGCCGTATACCTTGGCCATGCAGGCAAAGCCAAGGTCATTAGGGTGACAGCCGTCAACGGTGCAGCAGTCCGGATTTAAATTCAGTTCGCAGGACTCCATGAATACTTTGCTGCCATCTATAAAGATGATATTTTTATCACCGCGTTTAACTGCGTTTTCATATGTACGGTGAACTATTTTGCGTCGTTCTGCAAAATCTTTTTCTGAGTCGGGCATACGCGGTATATCTGTTCGTGTTGCGAGAATTACGGGCAGATCCGGATTTTTTTCCCTTACAGTGAGAAATAACGGTTCATGAGTTTTTTTGAGATACTCCGGGTCAGGGGCATTGTGGTCGTAATCGCAGAAGAAAAGCTCCATTGGTTGTGAGGCAATATAATCTGCTATAGGTTGTTCGCCGCGTGCATTTCCTGAAAATCCGAGATTGCGGTAATCACAGTTAAGGTTACGCGAAATAATAGCAGAGTAGCAGTTGCCTGGCCGCGAAGCGCAGCCGCCCTGTGTGATGGAAGAGCCGTAGAAGATAATCGGACGGTCGTTGCGGTAACTTCCGCAAGGCTCAATTAAAGAATCAGGCTCCAATCCGATAAGCAATTCGGAAACAGCGTCGTAAAGCGGAAAATTTATTGTGATACTGCGCATGCATCGGCCTGCAAGCGTTATCATTGATTCATAGGAATCGCCGCGGTCGAGCGGCGGAATAAATGTTCCGGCATATTTTTCTGATTCGTTTTCGTTAATGTACATATCAAAGCCGGAGCTTCCGCAGAACGCCATATGCGGCATAAGGCACACGTTAGGCATTTTTGCTCTGACAGCGATTTTTGAAGAGTCTGTGCGGAAGCGTACACGTATTCCGGAGGTATCGCGGTTGAGAGCTACGATATCTGTGCCGGTGTTTTCCGCAACAGACGATGGTATGCGGAGATAGCGCTCCCGAAGCTCGGATACTGCGCCGAAAGTTTTAAATGGCGGATCAAACGAGTCGTAAAAACAGAGTTTTTCTCCGTTTATTGTTCCTTTTACAGCTAAATTGCGGTCGATTTCTCCTATTTGCTTCATAATAAAGTCACCTTATGAAAATAATACAGCAGTAATGCTGTATTATTTTTTGCGTTTGGCGGGATTATGGCCGTATTCGTATTTATAATATTTTTTATAGTATTTCGTGCGTTTTGATTCAACGTCGTTAAGTATAACGCCTAAAAGCTTGCAGCCGCTTTTAAGCAGCTGGTCCTTTACCTCTATTAATTCACTGCTGCTGACCTTGCCGGGAGTCACAACGATTACCGAGCCGTCACATTCGGCTGCGATCACAGCGGCATCAATGACTGTTCCGAGAGGAGGGGAGTCTATTATTATATAATCATAAAGCTTTTTGATTTCATCAAGAAAGTTTACGAACGCCTTGGAGCCTAAAAGCTCAACAGGATTGGGCGGGAACTGCCCGCTGAATATAACGTCAAAATTTTCATTTTGCGTGTTGTAGATTACCTGCTCAAGCTCAACCTGACCTGAAAGCAGCTCGGAAAGACCGAAGAAATTGCGCGCTCTTACGCTTTTGCGCAGAAGAACGGATTTGCGCATATCGGCGTCGACAAGAAGTGTGTTTCTACCCGATTCGGCCAGGCTTTTGGCGAGCTCGGCTGAAATTGTGCTTTTGCCTTCGTTTTCTCTTGAGCTTGTAATTACTATGGTTTTAATGTCAGTTCCGCAGAATAAAATATTGGTGCGCAGGGTTTTGAAAGCCTCGTTAGTGAGGTAATCATTTGATGAGGCCGTATTGAAATTCACCTTTCCGGCGTTTTTGGTCTGTGAATATGAGGATAGATCTATCTGGTTATTGTTTTCTTCTAACATAAATTCACCTTTCCGGCAATGAATGCCTTAAGCGATAAAATTATTTTGCTTTTGTTTTGTTATGGCTGTAAGGAATATTGCCGAGAACACTTACATGTAAATATTTTTGTATATCCTCCGGAGTATTGATTTTATCGTTCATGAAGTATAACAGGCAAATTATTATGACATAAATTATCAATGCTGAAATTATGCTTTTCATAATGTTGCTCAAAAGGTTCGGATATGAAGGAGTCCGTGCTGTTTCGCCGTCACGTACAATAGTAACGCGCTCAACGCCGAGAAGCTCGGTGATTTTTTCCTGAGAAACTTCACAGATGAGATCGACTATTCTTTTGGAATCGGCTGCATTAGCGGTTCTGACGGTTATTACGATAAAGCGTGTGTTTTCGGGATTTTCTGTTGTCAGCGCATTCTTTAACTGCGAATAACTGTATTTGCCGTTAAGTTCTTGTGAAACCTCACCTAAAACCGCACGGTCTGAGATCAGGTATTCATAATCTTTTGTTAGATATGAGGAAGCCGAAATATCAGCCGAGCTTATATTTTCGGAATTTTTATTAGAAATGTAAATTATGCCTGTTGAGTCGTAAAGCGGGGTTACGATATAGTTTGTATAAATCACTGCCCCTACAACACATATCAGCAGTGCAGCCAGCAAAATGTACCAGCGGCTCAAAGCAGTGTAAAAAATATCCTTTAAATTCAATTCCCTGCTATCGTTTTCAATGTTATTATTCTGCATTTTTCTCTCCGTGATTTTTTATTTTATAAAGATCGGAAGAGCGTCG
>USHL01000048.1 GCA_900554525.1 uncultured Oscillospiraceae bacterium
GTCCCGAACTTACAGAGGAGACTGAATCGCTCGAACGCTCATATATACGTGAAGAGCGGAAAATAGCTTTGCATAAGGCCATTGCAGAGCTTAAACCCGAGTACAGGCAGGTGCTGTGGCTGATATATTTTGAGGGCTTTTCTAATAAGGAGGCTGCGGCTGTAATGGGCAAAAGCGTTCACAATACAGAAACCCTTGTGTATCGGGCTCGCAGGTCACTCAAAGCATTATTGGAAAAGGAGGAATTCGTATATGAAGAGCTATGATAAAATGGCGAACGATGTGCTGCGACGTATCGGGGAATACAGAGCCGCACAGAAAAAAAGAAAAAAAATTATCATTAAGGCGTCGGCAGCGGTATGCTGTGTTTCGGCTGCGCTGCTTGCGGGTGCCGGTATAGGAAAAGGCGGATTTTTATCTTTTACTGATACTCAAGTTATTGAAAAACGGCAGGAGTTAAATAATTCCGGCAGTGAAGTCTCAGACAATAATGAGGCGGAAAAACCCGTAAAAAAACCGTCGTCGGAGCCTCAGGGCGGGAAAGCACAGGAACCGTCATCTTCAGAGGTCACGGAAACCCAGGAAACTCCGCCGCAGAGCAGTAATTCTGAACCGGAGCATTTACAGTCGGGGGGCATATCCGGCGGAGCTATGATTTGGAATGTTTACTGTAACCGGATTGTCGGAAGTGCCGGCGGCGCCAAACTGTATTATGACCCGGCGCTTTATTACAAAAAGGAACTGACCTCTGATGAAGCGGCAGAGTATTTCGGCAGAGACTTTACCGCACTCGGCGAAGGTCTGAAATTCGTCGGAGGAAATTTTGAATTCTATTTTGAAAACTGCGGCTCAGTCGCCTGCGATACTGCGGTATACAGATACAACGGCGGCGCGGTAACATTGCTTGCGAGCAGAACAGGGATGCCGTATGACTGCCTGTACACCCTTGAAAGCGAAAATAAAAGCCTGCTGTATGCAGATGATGGGGAAAGGGTAGAGGTTCTTGCGGGTACAGACGGCGGCGGTTTTTTCTTTGCTGATTTCAGTCGCGGCGGCATTAATTTCAGAGTAACAGCCGAAAATACAGAAAATTCCGAATTTGTAAGCATAATAAGAGCAGTGATTGGATAAATAAAAGGACGCTGAGGGTTTCAGCGTCCTTTTATTATAGATTTATCGGATTGATTATTTCCGAAAGAAATTATACAGATGTTTTCTCAATTTCCTTTTCGGCAGATAAACGCTTGTTTATCGCTTCACGCAGCAGTACATAAAGCACCGCGCAGGTAGGAACGCTTATGAGCGCGCCTAATATACCGCCGATATTTCCGCCGACCAGCACCGCACAGACTACGATAACGCCGGGCAGTCCCACAGATTTACCGACAACCTTCGGGTAAATAAGAGAGCCTTCGAGCTGCTGGAGCACAATGAAAAATACAATGAACAAAAGCGCTTTGATAGGGCTTACGATAACTATCAGCAGGAAACCTAATATTGCGCCTATCGTGGCGCCTACAATCGGGACGAGCGCAGCGGCGCCGATAAAGATTGAAATTACGGCTGCGTTCGGGAAGCGGAAGATAGTCATGCCTATAAAGCATAGCACACCGAGAATAACCGCCTCGGTAAGCTGACCGCTTATAAAGCGTGAAAATGAAGTATAGGTTTTATCGGCAACATAAAATATTGTATGAGCGGCTTTTTCCGGAAGGAAAGCCTTCATAAATCGCTTTATAAACCTGCCGATTCGTTCTTTCTGAGCAAGGATATAAATTGAAATCAACAGGCTGAACACCGTGTTATATACTCCGGAGATTACCGAGGTGGTGATATTAACGGTATCTCCGAAAATTCGGTTGGAATTGCTTATCAGTATATCCTTTAAAGTGCTGCCGACCCCGCTCCAGTTAATTTCAATATTCGGAACCAAATCCTGCGATAAATTAAACTTTTCCAGCGTATCCTCTATCCAGACCTTGGCCTCGTTCATAAAAGACGGAAGACGTTCGGCAAGAGAGACCACCGTGGCAGTAATATCAGGGATTACTACTGCGATGATCAGCACAATGATTGCAAAGGCTATCAAATAGGTAAGGACGATGCATAAGGGGCGTTTGCTCTTTTTGACAAATCTCCGTTTTGAATTGTCCATAAATTTAAAGACTCTGGTTTCAAGCGCCGAAAGCAGTACGTTGAGTACAAAGGCAATGCAGAGCGCCGTTATGACCGGACTGAAAAGCCAGAAAAACCATAGCAGGGTATCGAGCACTCGTCCGAAGTTCTGGAACGCGGCAAAGGCGACTACTCCGAACAGAATGATAAAGAGGATCTTTTTTATATTTTTAGAATTAAGCTCCATAGCATACTCCCGATAAAATTATCTTATGATGCTATTATAACGCATTTTTACCGGCAAGTAAACAATAAGTCGGTTTATTTTTTGCCGAATGAAGTAAATATTTTATTAAGCAGCACCGTTATAAGTATAATAACGCCGATAACAGCGAATATGCTTATAAGTCCGACTGCGAGATAACGAAGATTTTCTACAAAACACATCGGGTTAAATTCCATAATGATTTACCTCCCAATCACATAAAGAAATTCAGAATCAGTCCGCCCGCAATGACAGAGGCAATCTGTCCGGAAACGTTTACGCCGATAGAATGCATCAGCAGGAAGTTCTGCGGATCTTCCTTGAGACCCATCTGATGTACCACGCGACCTGACATCGGGAATGCCGAAATACCTGCGGCGCCTATCATCGGGTTTATCTTCTTTTTTAAGAAGAGGTTAAGGAATTTTGCAAAGAGCACGCCGCCGGCAGTATCAAAGATAAATGCGAAAAGACCGAGCCCGAGTATCAGAAGTGTATCGACATCAAGGAACTTTTCGGCCTGCATCTGGGAGGCGATAGTGATGCCGAGGAAAATGGTGACAAGGTTGGCGAGAACCTTCTGCGCCGTTTCGGAAAGTGAGTTGAGCACGCCGCATTCGCGGATAAGATTGCCGAACATAAGGAAACCGATAAGCGAAACCGAAGCCGGAGCGACTATGCCGGCAACAATAGTGATAACAATGGGGAAGAGAATTTTGGTGAGCTTGGATACCGGCTTTTCAACATACGGCATTCTGATGAGCCTTTCCTTTTTGGTGGTCAGCAGCTTTATTACCGGAGGCTGAATCATCGGAACCAGCGCCATATAAGAATAGGCCGCCACCATTATCGCGCCCTGATATGACGAGCCGAGCTTTTGTGATACAACGATTGCGGTCGGGCCGTCGGCCGCGCCGATTATGCCTATCGAAGCGGCGTCGTTGGTATCGAAGAACATCGATGCCGCGCAGAAGGTGAAGAATATGCCGAACTGGGCGGCCGCGCCGAAGATCATAAGCTTGGGGTTGGAAAGCAGCGGGCCGAAATCTATCATCGCGCCGATACCGATAAAGAGGATCAGCGGAAATAGCTCGTTCGCTATACCAGCGTCAAACAGTGTGGTAAGCGCGCCTTCTGCTTTTTCGCCGTTTTCCGCGGTTTGGGTGACCGCCCCGGAAAACGGAATATTGACGAGTATTGTGCCGAAACCGAGCGGCAGAAGAAGCGTGGGCTCCATCTTGAATTTGATGGCTAAAAAGATAAGCGTGCCGCCGATGAGCCACATGACGATGTAGCGCCAGTCGAGCGCGGCAAGGTTTTCGACTAAAAAGCCGAAGTCGTTCAGAGACATGTTTTTTCACCTTTCTGTAAATTTGCGGCATAAAAAAAGACTTTTGCCGCACAAAATGTACGGTAAAAGTCTTGCCGTTTAATGCATAAGCGGGCCGCAAGGCCGTATTGACGCAAAATGCAGCGGAATGAACCGTCAGCTACTCCCTTAAACCTGTAAGGCATTATACCATAATATTACTGTGTTTACAAGCCTTAATTTTTCTCAAATTCAACGGTTATTTCGGTGCCGGCACCGGGCTCGCTTTTAACGCTGATGCGCCCTCCGGCGCTTGCGGCGATATGCTTTACTATCGAAAGACCGAGACCTGTTCCTCCGCTTTGCTTGGAACGGCTCTTGTCAACGCGGTAAAAGCGCTCAAAGATTCTGTCAATGTGCTCTTCGGCAATTCCGATACCTGTATCTTTTACGGTTATAAAGCTTTTGCCGTCCGAAACACCGGTAATTATATCTACTCTGCCGTTCGGTTTATTGTATTTAATGGCGTTGTCGCACAGATTGTAAATCATTTCAAAGATCAGCGACCTGCCTGCCGAGATTTCCGCAGTGTCGCCAGAAACGCAGACGGTTATTCCTGATTTTTCCGCCACATTGGCAAGGCTTTCCCTTACGTCTTCGGCGGCCGTTTTAAGATCAACCGTTTCGCTTTCGGAATCGTAAGCACCTTCGTCAAGTGCCGAAAGCCTGATTATATCGTCTACAAGGGCGATGAGTCTGCCGGCTTCGCGGTTTATGTCGTCCGAAAAGCTTTTTATGTCATCGGGCGCGACCATTCCGTTCTTTAGCATATCGGAGATCCCGAGTATCGATGTCAGCGGAGTTTTAAGCTCATGCGATACATTGGCGGTGAATTCACGTCTTAAGCGTTCGCGCTTTTCCTTTTCGGTGGTGTCTATTATCAGTATGACGGCGCCGTGGGGAACACCGTTTTCGTCAAATACCGGGTTACCGGTGATATCATAGTATTTGCCCGAGTGCTCGGTCGTTTTTTCGCAGTGGCTGCCGGCCATAATGCTGTCGAATATTTCACGGAAGGTTTCGCTGCGGTTGACGGTCAGGATGTTTTCACCGTTAATGCCGGAGCTGATTCCGAGGAATTTTTCGGCGCTTCTGTTGTGTGTTAAAATATAGCCGTTTTTATCGGTGAGGATAAGCCCCTCGTTCATATTTTCGGATATTATTTCAAATTCGCGTCGGCTTCTTGTCAGCTGTTCTATCTGCTTGCCGATTTTTTTGTTCTGTGAGTTTATCCGTTTTATAAGCGGAGCCAGCTCTTCATAGCTTTCGCTTATCTCCGCATTGTTGAGCTGAAGCTCGTTTATAGGCTTTAGTATGCGTTTTGAAATATAAGAAGCTAATATCAGCGCCAGAATAAAGGTAAATACCGCTATTGCGGCGATGGGCTGCAGCAGATTCAAGAGTATCATCCAAACCGAAAGACGGTTGCCGGCGACTCTTAAAACGCTGCCGTCATCTAATTTTACCGCATAATAGCAGGTGCGTTCCGTGAGTGTTTCGGAGTTCCTGACAGCATAGCCGCTGCCGTTTTTTATAGCTTCCCTGAATTCCTCACGTTCGGAGTGATTTTCCATTTTATCCGCTTTCGCTTTATTATCGTAAATAACCTCGCCGTCGGAAGCAATTATTGTGACGCGGTCATTTGCGTCTTCATATTCCTCAGGATCGCCGCCGTCGTTCAGCGTACGGCTTATAAGATAGGCTTCGTTTTCAAGTGCTTCAAGCTGGCTTTCGCGGTATAGCTGATACTGCACACCAATTATAAATACAAGGCAGGCTAGCATAGTCAGCATAGAGACCAGGAGTATACCTCTGAAGATTTTTTTTGTCATAGTTTTCACCGCTTTAACTGATTTTGTAACCGAGTCCTCTCACGGTTTCAATAAGCCTGCCGCATTCCGCAAGCTTGGTGCGCAGGGTTTTTATATGAACGTCTACCGTGCGGTTTTCACCGTCGTAATCGTAGCCCCATATAGTTTCCAACAGCGTGTCGCGTGAAAAGACGGTTCCGCGGTTTTCGGCCATAAGGCAGAGCATTTCAAATTCTTTCAGTGTAAGCGAAACGTTTTTGCCGTTTACCGTCACGATATGCTTTGTTGGATTAATATAGAGACCATCGATAGTGTATTCGCTTATATTTGATGACGTACGCCGCAGCAGTGCCTTTATGCGCGAAATAAGCTCCATTGTGCCGAAAGGCTTCACTAAATAATCGTCGGCGCCGCTGTCCAGCCCAAGCACCTTATCGTATTCAGTGGATTTCGCCGTCAGCATCATAACCGGTATCGACTTTGTTTCACTGCGTCCTCTAAGCCAGGACAGCACTGAAAGTCCGTCTTCTTCAGGCAGCATTATGTCAAGAAGAGCAAGGTCGGGAGTCTTTTTTTCGACAGCCTTTCTGAATTGGGAGGGGAGACCGAAGCCTTCGGCCTCCATTCCGGTTTGCTTTAGTGCGTATATAACAAATTTTCTGATGCTTTCATCGTCTTCAAGCAGATAAATCACATTATCCCCGCTTTCTTATTATAAAAGCTGCTGTTCATTTATTATCAGCTTAAATGTGAGCCCAAGCTTTTCGGCGGCCTTTCGGCAGAGAAGCATACGGCCCATAAAAATTTCAAAATATTCCATTATGCTGCCGTAGCGCGTATCGATGCTAAGTCTCAGCTTTATTGCGGATTTATCGTCGCTGATTTTCAGAGAAGAGCGTTTGACAGAGTAATTTACACGGTCGTGAATATCAAATGTGCTTTTGTCGCGGTTTCTTACTCTGCTGCGGCGGACGTCGGATTTGTCGGCCAGTATCAGCGCCGCCGAAATTTCGTCTACCGGAACGCCGGTGCCTTCGTCATGATTTCCGATAGCGGTCACTACCGTGGCTATATCCGCCGCCTCCATATTGAGGTGATCGAGTATTCTGAAAGCCATGACCGCCCCGCTTTGTGAATGGTCGATTCGGTTGACGAGATTGCCGATATCATGCAGATATGAGGCGATACGTGCAAGCTCGATCGTGCGTTGGTCATATCCTAATTCCGAAAGGATATAACGGCAGGTTTCGGCAACCTTGGTAACATGAGCAAAGCTGTGCTCGGTAAAGCCGAGCGCGGCAAGCGATTTGTCCGCCTGTGTGATATAGGTATTGACGGCTGGGTCTTTTTTCAGTTCTTCAAATGTCAGCATATTTTCCTCCCGTGCGCCGCGCGCCGGAAGGACGCGCTACGCTTTTTGATGAGTTCCCGTTATGGAATACTCGACCCACTCGGCTATATTGACCGCATGGTCGCCGATGCGTTCGAGATATTTTGCTATCATTAAAAGGTCGATGCAAAATTCACCGTTTTCCTTGTTTGCGGTAATGAGCTGCACTAATTCGTCCTTGACGCAGTCAAAGAGATTATCGACCTTATCATCGTACTTCATCACCTCGCGGGCGAGGTCGATATCTTTTTTGACAAATGAATCGATGCTGTCGGTTACCATTTTAATGGTTGCGGTTGCCATATCCTTTATGTGAATCTTGCTTTTTACATTACTGTTGCGTATGAATTTGGTGATCTCCGCGATATCCGAAGCCTGATCACCGATGCGCTCCATATCCGAAATCATTTTGAGCGCCGAGGAGATAACGCGCAGGTCGCGGGCTACCGGCTGCTGCTGCAAAAGCAGCTTCATACATATGGCTTCTATGTCGCGCTCTTTCTGATCAATTTCCGAATCGGCGGCGAATACCTTTTCCAAAAGACGGTCATCGTCGTCAAGAAGCGCCTTTACCGAAGCGGAAATAGCGTCCTCGCACAGGGCGCCCATTGTAATGAGCTCTAAATTAAGCTTTTCAAGCTGGCTGTCAAATCTGTTTCTCATATCAACCGAACCTTCCTGTAATATAATCCTCGGTGCGTTTGTCTCTGGGATTAGAGAACATATCCTCGGTTTTGGAAAATTCCACAACCTCACCCAAAAGGAAAAACGCGGTATAATCCGATATTCTGACCGCTTGCTGCATATTGTGGGTTACCATTATTATGGTGTAGTCCTTTTTGAGCTCTGCGGCGAGATCTTCGATTTTTGAGGTTGATATAGGGTCGAGCGCAGAGGTCGGCTCATCCATCAGCAGAACCTCCGGCTTTACGGCAAGGGCGCGCGCTATGCAGAGTCTTTGCTGCTGTCCGCCGGACATAGCCAGAGCGCTTTTCTTAAGTATGTCTTTGGTTTCATCCCAGATTGCTGCTCCTCGCAGAGACTCCTCGACTATTTCGTCAAGCTTTGCTTTCGAGCGTATGCCATGGGTGCGCGGACCGAAGGCTATATTGTCATATATAGACATAGGGAAGGGGTTTGGCTTTTGAAAAACCATACCGACACGCTTGCGCAGGGTGTTTACGTCCATATTGCCGTAAATATTTTCATCGTCGAGCAGGACCTCACCCGTTATCTTGCAGCCCTCGACCAAATCATTCATACGGTTGAGAGTTTTGAGCAGCGTGGATTTGCCGCATCCGGAGGGACCGATAAAGGCGCTGATACGGTTTTTAGGCAGCTCAAGATTGATATCCTTTAAAGCTTTAAAATCATTATACCATAAATTTAGATTTTTGACAGTAAATTTATTCATTTTCTAACCTTTCTTTGCAGAAACTTTTTTCGCCAGAACTCCGGACAGCATATTGATGAGCAGTACCAGTACTAAAAGCACTACAGCTGTGGCATATGCCTGATCGGTGTAAAGTCCCTCGCTGAGCAGAGCGTACATGTGCACCGAAAGCGTTCTGCCCGACTGGAGCATATTTTCAGGTATGCCTGCGACCGTGCCGGAGGTGTAGATTAACGCCGCCGTTTCGCCGACAATTCTGCCGATGGCGAGTATAACGCCCGAAAGGATTCCCGGCACGGCGGAGGGGAGTACT
>USHL01000049.1 GCA_900554525.1 uncultured Oscillospiraceae bacterium
ATGGATACTTTTTTCTGTTTTCTTACTATTGCAGGTTCATTTTACAATGCGCCAATTTTTATTGATTTAAAATATTAAGCGATCGATATATCCTTATTGTAGTTGAAATGTCGAAATTTGTCAAGCAATAATTGTAAATTATTATTCTAATTTGATATATAATTATGCAGAAATGATATAAGTTCTACTATTTTGAAAAAAATCATATTTTAAAACAGTAACAAGCCGGAGGGGAAAATATGGTTTTCGGAAAAAGAACAGCCGTAATGCTTTCGGTGGCGCTGGCGGCGGCGATGCTCGGCACGGTGCTTTTCGGAACACGGGAGTATATCTCGGCTTCAACGGAGGCGGCGGAGCAGCGCCGTATTATTATACTTGACGCAGGTCACGGCGGCTTTGACGGAGGTGCGGTGGCGAGCGACGGAACGGTGGAAAAGGATATCAATCTTAAAATTGCGCTGAAGCTTTCGGCATTTTTAAAGCAGGCGGGCTTTGATGTGGTTATGACCCGCGAAGACGATGTCGGAACAGAGGACAGTGAGAGTGAGCGGATTTCCTCGCGCAAAAAAAGCGACCTCAGGAACAGGCTCGGCCTTATGGAAAAATATCCCGAATCGGTTTTTGTAAGCATACATCTGAATAAGTTCACTACCTCGGCGGCAATCGGGACGCAGGTGTTTTACGGTCCGAAGAATGAGGAGTCAAAAAAGCTCGGTGAATTTATACAGCAGTCGGTGATAAAGCTTATACAGCCTGAAAATAAAAGGGTGAATAAGCAGGCGAATTCAAATACGTTTTTGCTTTACAACGCCGAGATACCCGCGGTGCTTGTGGAATGCGGGTTTCTGAGCAACACCTCTGAGCTTAAAAAGCTTAAAACAGAGGAATATCAGGCGGAAATGGCTTTTGGAATTTTTTGCGGGATATTGGATTACTATTCAAAAGGAGAATAAAATGGCAGGAAAAGGGAAATCGGTATATGTATGCTCGGCATGCGGGTATGAATCTCCGAAGTGGGTCGGCAAATGTCCGGCATGCGGCGAATGGAACACAATGGAGGAGGATGTGCGTCTTCCGCAGACCAAGACCGCCGCTCCGGCACACCGGACGTCGGCTTCCGCGCAGCCGCTTTCGGATATAGATGCAAAGGATGAGCACCGTTTTATTACGGGCATCTCAGAGCTTGACAGGGTGCTCGGCGGCGGAATAGTAAAAGGCTCGGTGGTGCTGCTGAGCGGCGACCCGGGAATAGGCAAGTCCACGATATTGCTTCAGGTCTGCGCTGCATTGCAGAGCAGTCTCGATATACTTTACGTTTCCGGGGAAGAATCGGCGGTACAGATAAAGCTGCGCGCAAAGCGTATCGGGGTCGAAAGCGCGAGAATAACTGTAATGACCGAAACCGACGTACAGTCGGTCTGCGAATATATTAACTCCGCAAAACCCGACCTTGTAATGATAGATTCAATACAGACCATGCAGATAAGCGAGCTTTCTTCATCGCCAGGCAGTATAGTGCAGGTCAGGGAATCGTCTAATATGCTGCTGCGCACTGCCAAAAGCCTTGATATTCCGGTATTTATAGTCGGCCATGTCAACAAGGGCGGAGATATTGCCGGACCTAAAGTTATGGAGCATATCGTTGATACGGTGCTTTATTTTGAGGGGGAGCGCAACCAGTCTTACAGAATACTGCGCGCCATAAAAAACCGTTTCGGCTCTACCAATGAAATTGGCGTTTTTGAAATGTCTGAAAACGGGCTGCGCGAGGTGGAAAACCCTTCGGCTATGATGCTGGACGGCCGTGAAGGGGATGTTTCCGGCGGATGCATTACCTGTATTATTGAAGGTACGCGCCCGATCCTTGCGGAGGTTCAGGGGCTTGTTGCCGCAACCGGCTTCGGCAACCCCCGCAGAACGGCGACCGGTTTTGATTATAACCGTCTGAATCTTTTGCTTGCGGTGCTGGAAAAACGTCTCGGCCTTTATTTTTCAAATTTAGATACGTATCTCAACATTGTAGGAGGTATAAGGCTGGACGAGCCCGCCGCGGATCTTGCGGTTGCAATGGCGTTGGTTTCGGGTCTGAGGGATATTCCTATCGGCGAAGGCACCGTGGCTTTCGGGGAAATCGGGCTTTCTGGTGAATTGCGCAGTGTGCCTCGGGCCGAGTCCCGGGTAAAGGAAGCGGCGCGAATGGGCTTTACCGAATGTATATTGCCGCAGTCCTGTCTTAAACAGATAAATTCCTGCCCGGATTCAATCAGGCTTATCGGCGTCAGAAAACTCGGTGAAGCAGTCGCTCTTATCCGCTGAGCTTTTTATGAAATAAGGACAGCTTTTGGTAACTGAATTTACCGTGGTGCATTTATCGAGCCGGCAGTATCCGTCCGCTTGGTATTTGCAGTTCTCGGCACATTGTATTATACCCACTTTAAGCTTATCTCCTTATGCTTTTTTATTATTATTGATTGCGTTTTTAAGAATATTCAGCTGCGCCGCAATTTATGTGACCGTCCGTACCGTTAAGGCACGGGCGGTTCATTTTCCGGATAAACGATTTATATTAAATGCAATATATTTTTAATAAATAAACTTTTTTAAATCTGCCCTTCGGCTTGACGAAACCGCAATATATGGTATATAATATATATTGAATTATTATGGAGAGGTATAGCATATGGCTAAAACAACTGCCGAATACGGTAACGACAGCATAAAAAAGCTGGAGGGTCCCGACAGGGTACGCAAACGCCCGGCGGTCATTTTCGGCTCGGACGGACTTGACGGCTGTGAGCATTCGGTTTTTGAAATCATTTCAAATTCGATAGACGAAGCGCGGGAGGGCTACGGCAGCAAGATAATCATAACTAAATATGCCGACGGTTCTATCGAGGTGCAGGACTTTGCGCGCGGAGCGCCGGTCGATTATAATAATAAGGAGCAGTGCTACAACTGGGAGCTTTTATACTGTGAATTATACGCCGGCGGCAAATATAATACCAATGAAGGCGCTAATTATGAATATTCATTGGGACTTAACGGTCTCGGCCTTTGCTCTACGCAGTACGCGTCGGAATATATGGATGTCGAGATAAAGCGCGACGGCTATAAATATAATCTCCATTTTGAAAAGGGCTATAATGTAGGCGGGCTGAAAAAGGAGCCGTATGCCGGAAAGGATACCGGAACCAAAACCCGATGGAGGCCCGATGATGAGGTTTTTACCGACATTGATATTCCGACAGAATATTTTATAGATACCTTAAAACGTCAGGCAATAGTAAACGACGGTCTGCTTTTTGTCTTTCGCGAGCAGCAGGGCTCTAAGTTTGTACAGCAGGAAATAGTGTATAATAACGGCATACGGGATTATGTCAACGAAACGGTTGGGGATGAGCATCTTACCTCCGTTCAGTTCTGGCAGACCGAACGCCGCGGCCGCGACCGTGAGGATAAGCCTGAATACAAGGTTAAAATAAACGCAGCCCTCACTTTCAGCAACCGTCACACCTTAAAGGAATATTATCACAATTCAAGCTGGCTCGAATACGGAGGAGCGCCGGAAAAGGCTGTGCGCAATGCCTTTGTGGCGCAGATAGACGCTTATATAAGGCAGTCCGGCAAATACAAGTCGGGAGAAAGCAAGATAACCTTTTCTGATATTGAGGAATGTCTTGTGCTGGTGATTTCGTCGTTTTCAACCGCAGCGGTAACTTCATATGAAAATCAGACCAAAAAAGCTATAACCAACAAGTTTATTTATGAGGCAATGGTCGATTTTCTGCGCCGCCAGTTGGAGATTTATTTTATTGAAAATAAAGCGGAGGCCGAAAAAATAGCCGATCAGGTGCTTGTTAATAAGCGCAGCCGTGAGCGCAGCGAACGAGAACGCATCAATCTCAAAAAAACGCTTCAGTCGTCGAATTCCATGCTTGACAGAGTGGATAAATTTGTCGACTGCCGTTCTAAGGACGTTAATATACGCGAGGTATTTATTGTAGAGGGCGATTCGGCTCTCGGTTCCTGTAAGCTGGCGCGCAACGCCGAGTTTCAGGCGATTATTCCGGTGCGCGGAAAGATACTCAACTGTCTGAAGGCGGATTATGAAAGGGTTTTCAAGAATGAGATAATTACAAATCTCATCAAGGTGCTGGGCTGCGGTGTCGAAGTTAAATCAAAGGCCAATAAAGGGCTTGCTACCTTTGACCTTGATTCGCTTCGCTGGAATAAGGTCATAATCTGCACTGATGCCGACGTTGACGGGTTTCAGATACGCACCCTTATACTCACCATGCTTTACCGGCTTATGCCGACGCTGATAACCGCCGGAAAGGTCTATATAGCAGAGACACCGCTTTATGAGATAGGGACCGGAAGTATGACTTATTTCGCCTATGATGAAAAAGAAAAGCTTGAAATACTTTCAAAGCTCGGCGATACAAAATATACTATACAGCGTTCAAAAGGTCTCGGAGAAAATCAGCCGGATATGATGAATCTCACCACGATGAATCCCGAGACAAGACGGCTTATCAAGATTATGCCGCAGGATGCCGAGCGCACTGCCCAAATGTTCGATATGCTTTTGGGCGACGATCTTCAGGGCCGGAAAGATTTCATTTCCGAAAACGGATATATGTATCTTGACGAGGCGGATCTGAGCTGACAGCGGCCGTCAATCATAAATGTAAGAAAAAAGATAGGAGTAAACTATGCCTCCGAGAAAGAAAAAAGAAACCGCCAAAGCGGCGCCGAAAATAAACGCCTATATTGCGGGAGCGGGTCTGACCGTCGAACAGCCGATTACCGAGACTCTCGAATCCAACTATATGCCGTATGCCATGAGCGTTATAGTTTCGCGCGCGATACCTGAAATTGACGGCTTTAAGCCGTCACACCGCAAGCTGCTTTATATGATGTACACAATGAAGCTGCTCAGCGGCGGGACTGTAAAATCAGCCAATATAGTGGGCCGCACTATGCAGCTCAACCCCCATGGCGACGCGGCTATTTATGAGACAATGGTGCGTCTTTCAGAGGGCTATCAGGCGCTGCTTCACCCGTATGTGGAGTCCAAGGGTTCGTTCGGCAAGGCGTATTCGCGCGATATGGCTTATGCGGCATCACGCTATACCGAGGCAAAGCTTGCGCCGATAGCGGCAGAGCTTTTTGCCGATATAGATAAGGATACGGTTGATTTTGTCGATAACTACGACGGCTCGATGAAGGAGCCCACCCTTCTGCCGGTCACCTTTCCGTCGGTGCTGGTAAACGCCAATATCGGTATCGCGGTCGGAATGGCAAGCTCTATCTGCCCGTTCAATCTGCGCGAGGTCTGTGAGACTACCGTTGCTTATATCCGCGATAATGATATAAATGTAGCCGATACGCTTTTGGCGCCGGATTTTCCGATCGGCGGCGAGCTTTTGTACGACCGCGCCGAGCTTGAAAAAATATACGAAACCGGCCGAGGCAGCTTTAAGGTACGCGGCGTTTACAGCTACGATAAATCACAGAACTGCATAGACATTACCGAAATACCGCCGACGACTACCACCGAGGCGATAATCGAAAAGGTCATCGAGCTTGCAAAGCAGAAAAAGATAACCGAAATCAACGATATACGCGACGAAACCGACCTTAACGGTTTAAAGATAACCATAGATTTAAAGCGCGGAGCCGACCCGGATAAGCTGATGCGCAAGCTTATAAAAATGACCCCGCTTGAGGACAGCTTTTCCTGCAACTTCAATATACTGATAGCGGGCTCTCCGCGGGTGATGGGCGTAAAAGAGATAATTTCGGAATGGGTGGCTTTCCGCGAGGAGTGCGTCCGCCGCAGGGTATATTTCAAGCTGACAAAGGCAAAGGAAAGGCTTCATCTTTTAAAGGGACTTGAAAAAATACTGCTCGATATCGACAAGGCGGTAAAGATAGTCCGTGAAACCGAAGAGGAATCTCAGGTTGTGCCGAACCTTATGATAGGCTTCGGCATCGATGAGACACAGGCCGATTATGTGGCGGAGATTAAGCTGCGCCACCTTAACCGTGAATATATTCTGAAGCGTACTGCCGATATTGAGGAGCTTACAGGCGAGATTGCCGATATGGAAAGCGTGCTCAACTCGAAACAGAAGCTTTTGGCAATAATTATCAAGGAGCTTAAGGCGGTTTCCGAAAAATACGGAAAGGACCGCAGGACTAAAATAGTCAGCGCCGGGGAAGAAAACATCGGGCCTGAGACAGAGCCTGATACCTCTCCCGTCACGCTTTTCTTTACTAAGGACGGCTATTTCAAAAAAATAACCCCGCTGTCTCTCAGAATGAGCGGTGAGCAGAAGCTCAAGGAGGGGGATGAGATAACTCAGATAACAGAATCGACCAACGCCGCGGATCTGTTATTCTTTACGAATAAGGCACAGGTTTATAAATCCAAAACGGCGGAGTTTTCCGATTCAAAGGCGAGCATACTCGGCGATTACGTCGCCTCCGCGCTCGGGTTTGATGAGGCGGAAAACGCGGTATATATGGTCGCAACATCGGATTATTCGGGCCATATGCTTTTTGTTTTCGATAACGGGCGCATCGCTAAGGTGCCCCTTTCCTCCTATCAGACCAAAACCAACCGCAAAAAGCTCATAAAGGCATACAGCGATAAATTCACACTGCATACGGCGCTGTTTATAAAAGAAGAGACCGAGCTTTTATTAAAATCAACCAACGGCAGAATGCTGATTGTAAACACTGCGTCTTTGCCTGCCAAAACTACTAAAGACAACGGCGGCGTCGCGGTCATGACTCAGAAGAAGGGGCAGCGCGTTTCGGAAGTATTGCTTTACGAAAAGGGCAGTCTTGAGGATGAGCACCGTTACCGTACCCGCAATCTGCCGGCGGCGGGCAGCAAAAAGGCGGCGGGAACCGCCGAGCAGGAAAAGCTTGAATTATAATTTGGGTTGAACTGCTGCCGCTTATGCTGTATAATGAAAAGAAATAAAAAAACCGTCCGTATAGACGGACGGTTTGTCGGCTGAAAAATGCAAACGCAGTTTAAACTTAATGCCGACATAGGTTAATATATCCGCAAATTCAAGAATTATTCCAACAAAATCAACGGACGGAGAGAATGAATAATGGCCAGAGAATTAGCTAAGCAGTACGATCCGAAAAACGTGGAGGATCGTATTTATAAAATGTGGCTCGACGGGAAATATTTCCACGCGAAATGCGAGGAGGGAAAGCCGACCTATACGATTGTTATACCGCCTCCCAACATCACAGGTCAGCTCCATATGGGTCATGCGCTGGATAATACCTTTCAGGATATACTTATCCGCTTCAAGCGCATGCAGGGCTTCGATACCCTCTGGGTGCCCGGGACCGACCATGCGTCTATCGCTACCGAGGCTAAAATCGTCGAAAAGATGAAATCCGAGGGGCTGACAAAGGAGGATGTCGGCCGCGAGGGCTTTTTAGAGCGCGCGTGGGAATGGAAAAGACAGTACGGCGGCAGAATTATTGAGCAGCTGAAAAAAATGGGCTCCTCCTGCGACTGGGACAGAGAACGCTTTACTATGGACGAGGGCTGCTCTGAGGCGGTAAAGGAGGTTTTCGTAAAGCTTTACGAAAAAGGTCTTATCTACCGCGGCGAAAGAATAATCAACTGGTGCCCGCACTGTAAGACCTCGATCTCAGACGCCGAGGTTGAGTACAAGGAGCAGCCGAGCCATTTCTGGCATCTGCGTTATCCGTTTAAGGACGGCAGCGGTTATCTTGAGCTTGCCACCACCCGCCCCGAGACGCTGCTCGGCGATACCGCGGTGGCGGTAAACCCGAACGATGAAAGATATAAGGACGCAATAGGCAAAACGCTGATACTTCCGCTGGTGCACCGGGAGATACCGGTGGTGGCGGATGATTATGTCGAGACGGATTTCGGCACCGGAGTGGTGAAGATTACCCCCGCGCACGACCCGAATGACTTTGAGGTGGGCCTGCGCCATAATCTTCCGGTTATAAATGTTCTGACCGACGACGCCAGGATTACCGAGGATTATCCTAAATATGCCGGTCTCGACCGTTATGAGGCGAGGAAGGCGATCGTCGCCGATTTAGAGGCGGAGGGCGCGCTGGTGAGGACCGAGGACTATACCCACAATGTCGGAACCTGCTACCGCTGCGGCACTACGGTCGAGCCCCGTGTTTCAAAGCAGTGGTTCGTTAAAATGAAGCCGCTGGCCGAGCCCGCGATAGAGGCAGTTAAAAACGGCGAGACCAAATTTGTTCCGCAGAGATTTGAAAAAATATATTTCCACTGGCTTGAAAATATCCGTGACTGGTGCATTTCGCGTCAGCTCTGGTGGGGCCACAGAATACCGGCGTGGTACTGCGCCGACTGCGGCGAGATAACCGTATCAAAGAAAGATGTCGCCTGCTGTGCTCATTGCGGCAGTAAAAATGTCGAACAGGATCCCGATACTCTGGATACATGGTTTTCTTCCGCGCTATGGCCGTTTTCCACACTCGGCTGGCCGGAGGAGACTGAGGATTTCAAGCACTATTATCCGACAAATACGCTTGTCACCGGCTATGATATAATCCCGTTC
>USHL01000050.1 GCA_900554525.1 uncultured Oscillospiraceae bacterium
TTGCTGCCGACGACGCCTTTCCTGCTTCTCGCCGCAGCCCTTTACGTTCGTTCTTATCCTCATAACGTGCAAGCTCAAGCGTAAACACGGCGGTGCCCTGAGTTATAGAGCGCATAGCGGTTGAAAAGTCCGACATTTCACTAATTGGCACCTCGGCGATGATTTCCTGCATTTTGTTATCTGCCGGATTCATTCCTATTATTCTGCCGCGGCGTTTATTGATATCGCCTATTACGTCGCCGAGCATTTCATCGGGTACAGTGACCTTGAGACTGCCGATAGGCTCAAGCAGAACAGGGGAGGCCTGCGGTATGCCCTCTTTATATGCAATGGCCGCCGCCATTTTGAAGGACATTTCGGAGGAATCTACCGGGTGATATGAGCCGTCTACCAGAGTGGCTTTTAAGCCGACCATCGGATATCCCGCAAGAACGCCTTTTGCCGTGGCTTCCCGAAGCCCTTTTTCTACTGCTGGGAAGAAGTTTTTAGGTACCGCTCCGCCGAAAACCTTTTCCTCAAATACGAGTTCATCCGAATCGCAGGGCTCAAATTCAATCCAAACATCGCCGAATTGACCGTGACCTCCGGACTGTTTTTTGTGGCGTCCCTGCACTTTGACAGGTTTTCTGATAGTTTCGCGGTAGGCGATTTTCGGTTGTTTCAGCTCAACCTCGGCGCCGAATTTGGATTTTAAGCGTGAAACGATAACGTCGATATGCTGTTCGCCGAGTGCCGAAAGTATCTGTTCATGCGTTTCATTGTTAGTGGATACGGCGATAGTCGGATCCTCCTCCGCAAGACGGTTGAAAGCGGTCGTTATTTTTTCTTCGTCGCCTTTGGCTTTGGGATAGACCGCTACTGAGATGGACGGAGCGGGGAAATTAATTTTCTGCGCCGTAAGCTTTCCTCCAGCCGAAAGTGTATCGCCGGTGAGCACGCTGTTGAGCTTTGAAACCGATGCGATGTCTCCTGCGACGGCGCAGTCTGCATCTTCCTGCTTCGGACCCTTGAGCCACATAATCTTTGCTAGCCTTTCCTCGCTGCCGGTGCGGCTGTTTATAAGCCTTGTATCGTTTTTAATTCTGCCGGAAAGCACTCTGAAATATGAAAGCTTTCCGACAAACGGGTCGGCGATAGTTTTAAAAACGAAAATTGCATTTTCTCCGTTTTCGTCAAATTTTTGCTCCGAGCCATCCTCAAGACGGTATGTTGAGTCAGCCGAGGTCGGCATAATTTCAAGCAGATTGTCTGCCATCATCGGTATTGCGGCACCGGTTTGCTGCACGCCGGAGTAAACCGGACATATTTCACCCGAAACGACACCGCTCTTAAGCCCTTTGATTATTTCCGCGGGGGTAAATTCCTCACCCGCAAAGTATTTTTCCATAAGTGCATCATCGGTTGTGGCAACTGCTTCAAGCAGCATACTACGCATATTGTCGATTTCCTGGCTTACGGGCATACGCATTTCCTTTGCGTCGGTTCCTTCGCAGGCATAGGCTTTGTTCTCAATCAGATTTATGTAACACTTGACCTCGTCGTTTTCGAGATACGGTACTACAATCGGACATATGACCGCACCATAGCTTGCGGCCAGCGATGATATTACACGGTAAAAATGCGCGTGGCTTGAATCAAGCTTGCCTATAAAGAAAGCTACGCTTTTTTTCTGTGCCCGCGCCTTTTCAAAGCATTGCTTTGCGCCGGTGGTAAGTCCCGATTTTCCGGAAACGGTTATTATCGCCCCGTCAGCAGCAGCAAGCGCCTCGCATACTCCTCCGGCAAAATCAAAGAGACCCGGGGCATCAATTAAATTCAGCTTTTTACCTCCTATTTCGAGGGCGTAAACAGAAGTTGAAACCGAAACCTTGCGTTTTTTCTCCTCCGGGTCAAAATCCAGAACGGACGTACCGTCCGCTGTCTTGCCGATACGCTCGGTGGCTTTGCCGTAATAAAGTATTGCTTCGGCAAGGGTTGTCTTTCCGGAACTGCCGTGGCCTAAAAGTGCGATGTTTAGGGTTTGATTCTGAGGATACTGCTTCAATATAATACACTCCTTCGATTTAACTTCTGTTTGTGTAAACAGAATCTTTTAAATTCATTATATCACAAAGCATTAGCAAATACAACTAATAAATATTATGACATTGTTAAAAAAATATTAAAAAGTTATAATCAAGGATATTCTGTCGCATAATGATGCTGCGGGTAGATTTTTCTGTAAGAAAAAGACAACAAAATGTAATTAATTTGGGGTATCAGTTACATATTTGATACTATTTGTAACCGAATTGTATCTGCTATTTTTTGTGTTTTCGTGTATAATAAATCTAGATAAAATTATCCGGGAGGCGGCAAAATGAAAAAAACGATTTTAAACTGTATGGCACTTGTGTTGGTTTTGCTGCTGTCTTTTTCGACTTTTACTCCGGCATATGCGGGTACCACAGCTGCACCGCAGTCCGAACAAAGCACAGTTACCGCGGCAGATTCCCGTAAAGTTCTTGAGACGCGTTTTCTCAATATGCTCAATCATAACTTCGTTTATAATGAGGCTTTCGATTATACAGAAAATATTGTCAACGATTCGGTTATCGCACTGCTTGATTTGCGGGACGCCGAGGATGACGCCTATGTTTCCGAAACATATGTCAGAGATTTTGTTTTTAATATGTACGGTCTTTTGATAGATGACTTTTCAGAAATCAACGCTGAATTCCCTTCACGTGAAGGCTTTGTTTATATAATTCCGCGCGGCTTTTCACTTTTTAATCATGAAATATTATCGGTAAGTCCAAATGAAGACGGCAGCTACACAGTTGTAACTTCGGTTACAATAGATCCGCATGACGGTGAAGCGGTAAAATGCAAAGCGGTTTCGCTGTTTGTTAAAAATGAAAAATCGCAGTTTGGCTGGAATATTATTTATTCTGATATTTCTGAAGATTTAGCTGCAATATGAATTTTAAAACCCCGCGGAAATGCCGTGGGGTTTATTATAGCTTAAATCTTTTCCGGTTTTATAATAAAAAATATCCCCGGTTCTGGCACGGAGTTTTTCCGAGAGCCTAAACCGGGGAGGATTATTTATTCGCTTCTGAGCGCCGTTACCGGGTTCTTCTTTGCAGCTATACGTGAGGGGATAAGACCTGCGATAAAGGTGAGCAGCATACTTATCAGCACAAGTATTACCGCGCCGGCAACCGGCATTACGGCGAGACCGGAGATTTCTGTTATAGCGGCGATTATTGCATTTATTGGTATCAGGAGCAGCAGCGTTACGATAATGCCTATTGCGCCTGCCACGAATCCTACTATAAGCGTTTCGGCGTTGAATACGCGCGAAACATCCCGCTTGGAGGCACCCATTGCGCGGAGTATTCCGATTTCCTTTGTGCGTTCAAGAACGGAGATATAGGTTATTATTCCGATCATTATAGATGAAACTATAAGAGAAATACTTACGAATGCGATTAGTATATAGGTTATCGCGTTTATAATGGTGGTGACAGAGGAAAGTATGAGACCGATATAGTCGGTATAGGTTATTTTGTTTTGGTCTTCGGCAGCTTGGTTGTATTCGCTTATGAGGTCGGAAATTTTTTCCTTGGCTTCAAAATCCTTTGGATAAATATTGATGACAGCTGGTTTGTTCAGGTCGGATACGCCCATAAGCGCTAAATTGCTTTCATAGGTTGCGGAATCGTCCTGCGACATAATGGCGGATTTAAAACGTTCCAGTATCTGATCGTCGGTCATGCCCTGGCTTCTCATCTGAGCGAGATATGTGTTGTACTGTGCCTGTTCTTCGGCAGGCAGACCGGCAAGATAGGCTGTAAGCTGTTCAAAAGTCATATTTTCGTAATCGTTTTCAAATGGTCTGCCGGTCAGTACGTTAATATCTGGGTTTTCTTTCTGTGCCTTTACTATTTCGCTTTCGTTGACAGTGTTTATAAGATGTTCCATAAGCTCGCCGGTATAGCCTACAAAACCGCTTGTGGCGTCGGTTATTGAATCTTCCGACGGGCGGATTATTCCTACAACGCTTATTTCTTCGGCGGAGTCGAGTTTAGACTGTATATAAAGCTCGTCTTCTGATTTGTCTGTCCAGGTTCCGTCAGGATTTTTCTCGAAATATTCGGTGTTTACAAGCAGCTTGAATTTGAGATTTAAGAGGTCATCGAAGCTGTAGGAAGTGTCGGCAGTAGGTTCTATTTTTTCGCCCGCCGTCGCTTTTTTCATCATTTCTTCCAGCTCTTTTGAATCCTTGAGTCCCAATGAATAGAGAGTATAATCACTTATCTGATTGTTTTTGTCGACCACCAGCACGATCTCGTTGTAATTTTCCGGCAGCTTTCCGGCAATTACATCGTATTGCTTTTCCAAAAGCTCTCTGTTGTCGAACAGCCTTGTCCAGACCTCGGCGTTTGAAAAGTTTGACGTCTCAGAGCTGCCGTTTCCGGTGCTCTGAAATATGGTATTAAAGACAGTATTCGGATTCACCTGATTTCCTTTTTCATCGTAAATATTCATTACGGTGGAATATTTGTATTCGATTTCACTTGAATATTGCCTGAACTCATCGCTTTGTTCGATGTGCTGCTTAAAAAGCTCTAAATTGTTAGATGAAAGACCGTTTACCATAGTGGTCATCATTTCGGTCATAATGTTGTTGCTGTAAATTTTGTCAGGCTCGCGCTCCTCGGGAACGTCCTTGGCACTCATAAGATCGGAGGCAAGACTTGTCAGATCCATGCCTGATTCTTCAATCATTACCGGATAGCTTGAGAGCGTATCCTCTTCAACATTTTGTATATACGCGTTGACGCCGTTTGACAGTGAGAGGATAAGGGCTATTCCTATAATTCCGATAGACCCGGCGAAGGAGGTCAGAAAGGTGCGTGCCTTTTTGGTCATAAGGTTGTTCAGTGAAAGAGACAGCGCAGTGAGGAAGGACATTGACGGGCGCTTCTGACTCTTTTCTTCTTTAAGTGCGTTTTCTTCTTCGGTATACGGCATTGAATCATCGATTATGTTGCCGTCCAAAAGCCTGATTATACGGGTTGAATACTTTTCCGCAAGCTCCGGATTATGGGTAACCATAATTACCAGACGGTCGTCGGCGATCTCTTTTAACAAATCCATAATTTGCAGTGAGGTTTCGCTGTCAAGCGCTCCGGTAGGTTCATCTGCCAAAAGGATTTCCGGATTGTTGATAAGCGCGCGGGCTATGGCTACGCGCTGCATCTGTCCTCCCGACATTTCATTTGGCTTTTTATTAAGCTGATCTCCGAGTCCTACCTTTTCCAGCACCTCCACTGCACGCCGGCGGCGTTCTGCCTTTGATACGCCTGTAAGGGTTAGAGCAAGCTCAACATTTGAAAGCACTGTCTGATGGGGGATGAGGTTATAGCTCTGAAAAATAAAGCCTACCGTATGGTTGCGGTAATTGTCCCAGTCGCGGTCCTTGTACATTTTTGTAGATTTACCGTTTATAAATAAATCACCGTCGGTATACTGGTCAAGTCCGCCGATTATGTTAAGCAGCGTGGTTTTTCCGCAGCCCGACTGACCGAGTATTGAAACAAACTCATTTTTTCTGAACTCTACGCTTATTCCCTTGAGCGCCGTGACTGTTGTTCCGCCGGTCACATAGTCCTTTTTGATATTTTGCAGTTTAAGCATTTTATACACCTTCCATTTAACGGAATTATAAATCAAAAATTTAAATAAACTGTGAATGCTAAAAAAGTATTTGATAAATAACCCGGTCGGTGTTATAATCAAGGTAAGTATATACGAAAGGTGATGGACTGTGGAAAAGGTTTTTAAGAAATTAAGCGTCTTTTTTTCCACCCTTCTGATAATCACAACGGTTTTTCTGATATTCGTGATTCCTACTTATATAAAATCCGAGCGCAAGATAGATTTCTTTTCTTCAAATCAGATTGTCGACCGTATTAAAAATATGGAAATCAATCAGACTTCGGTTATTTACGTAAAGAATAATAAAGGTGAGTGGGAGGAATATCAGCGCCTGCACGGCACAGAAAACCGTTTATGGGTCGAGATCGACAAGATGCCTCAAAATCTGATAGACGCATTTGTTTCAATAGAAGACGAGCGCTTTTATTCGCATTCCGGCGTCGATTGGAAACGCACGCTTGCGGCGGTTGGTAATAAGCTGTTGAAATTTGATTCCACCGAATTCGGAGGCTCGACTATAACCCAGCAGCTTATAAAGAATATAACCGGCGATGATGACAAGGACGTTATGCGCAAATTCCGTGAAATAATAAGGGCGCTTTTGGTAGAGCGCAAGCTCGATAAGGATGAGATAATGGAAGCTTATCTGAACACCATTTCGCTCGGAAACGGCATAGCCGGTGTGCAGGTGGCGTCCAACTATTATTTTAATAAGGATGTAAGCGAGCTGACCTTGGTTGAATGCGCCTCTCTCGCTGCAATCACCAAGAATCCATCAAAGTATAACCCGGTGGCGGGCCCGGAGGAAAATACCGAACGCCGCCATACCGTGCTTGACAAAATGCTCGAGCTTGAAAAGATAACTTATGAGGAATACGATGAAGCCTATAACGCGGATATAGTTCTTGACAATTCTCAGGAGGAGGACTATGAGGCGGAGATCAACAATTACTTTGTAGACGCGCTTATCGAACAGGCTATAAATGACTTGGCTGAAAAATACGAGTGCAGTACCGATATAGCTTCCACGATGTTCTACAACGGCGGGTTTAAGATATATGCCACCGTTAATCCGGATATACAGTCCGAAATGGAAAAGGTTTATCAAAATGTAGACAAGTATTTTAAATATACCGCAAAGGATCCAAACGGCAATACACAGCAAGTACAGTCGGCAATGACTATTATGGATTATGAAGGGCATATAGTCGGACTTGTCGGCGGCGTCGGTGAAAAAACGGTGAACCGCGGACTTAACCGTGCTACGGGGGCTCCCCGCCAGCCGGGCTCCACTATGAAGCCGCTCGGTGTATATGCGCTTGCTATCGAAAATGATCTGGTACATTATACCTCAAAGGTAGTTGATAAGCCTATAGAAAACTATTATCCGGACGGCAGAAGCGGACCGAAGGAATGGTACGGATATTATAAGGGTACAATAACGCTTGACTATGCTATAAGAAAATCCGCCAATACTATACCGGTAAAGCTATTGCAGGAAATCGGAATAGATACATCGTATGATTTTCTTGTTAATAAGCTCGGCTGCAAGCATCTTACCGAAGAAGATAAAAATCTTGCGTCTCTGGCGCTCGGCGGCTGCCGTTACGGTCTTACGACAACAGAATCGGCTGCGGCGTATGCGATATTCGGAAATCAGGGTGTTTATCACGAGCCCACTACTTATTACAAGATTGAGCGTGCCAACGGCGAAGTGGTCATAGATTACGATGAAACCGGTACTCAGGTTATAAGCCCTGCGTCGGCAACTATTATGAATCATCTGCTTCAGGGCGTCGTTTACGGCAGCGAGGGCACCGGACGCGGAATTTCGGGTTATAATTCTATGAAGGCTTACGCTAAGACCGGAACATCAAGCGAATCGAATGACCTTTGGATGGTTGCCGGTACTCCGTATTATGTCGGTTCGGTCTGGTACGGCTTTGATTATCAGAGTGAAATCAAGAGCTCAAGCGCTGCGGCTACTGTTTGGCGCGATATTATGAGAAACGTTCATAAAGGTCTTGAAAAAAAAGAATTTGAAGACAGCGACGATGTTTACAAGAAAGGTATAGGTTATTATAAGGAGGGTACCAAGCCGGATAATACCGTTTATTCCGGGAGCGGAAGCAAGAATAACAACAGCTCTTCAAAGACGAGTTCATCCGATACATCTTCGACGGTGACATCGTCACAGGTTACATCGTCCGGTAATGCCTCATCCGGCGGCACCTCTTCCGGAGAGACTTCATCCGGCGGTGCGTCTTCCGGCAGCTCTTCGTCCGGTTCCGGTGACACCTCTTCGGGGGATACCTCGTCGGGAGACAGTTCGTCCGGCAGTTCTTCATCCGGCAGCTCTTCATCAGACAGCTCATCCTCTTCGCAGCCTTCGTCTTCGGAAGCTACAGGGTGACCGTAACAGCACGGCTGTAAAGCCGTGCTGTTTTTCGTAAAGGTGATTACAATGGAAAAATCTGTAAATATGAATATAATTGCCAGAATATATACCGGCTTTCCTGAAAAGTTCGGGCTTCCACGTCAGAGCGGACTGGCGAAATCTCTTACTGGAAAAATAGTATTTGAGCCTGAATATCGCAGTGAAGCGGCATTCAGGGGACTTGAAGAATTTTCGCATATATGGATATTATGGCATTTTTCACGGTCGGATAAAAAAGATTGGTCACCCACAGTACGTCCTCCGAGGCTCGGCGGCAATAAGAGGGTGGGGGTGTTTGCGTCACGTTCGCCGTTCAGGCCGAATCCCATAGGCCTTTC
>USHL01000051.1 GCA_900554525.1 uncultured Oscillospiraceae bacterium
GCATATTTCAGCGGCGAGGCGTCTGCGTTGTCTGAAGGCGATGTAATAGCCTCAGCATTAAAGCTTTCAAATACTTTATCGGTATAATCCGTGCTCTGCCCGTCCGAAGTATAAAAGCTCAACGTATATTCCTTTTTTTCGGCCACGGTGATATACTGCAAAACGCTGTATTTCCCGCCGGAATCATCGGTTTCAACATTTATCCGCACAAATTTCTGCCCGTCCTTTTCGGCAATGGTTCCGCTTATCTCGTCAGAGCCGGTAAATTCGGGAATCAGGGCAGTGATTTTTTCGTCGGGCAAAACCGAAAGATTGCCTATGCCGGCCGAAAAAGCCGTTTCGCTGACGGTTACCCTTATCTGTTTGGTGTTGTCACCGTTAACCGCGAAATAAACAATATTATTATTTTTACAGTAGTCGGCAAGCTCGGCGTCGGTCATACCGACTATATCGGTGACAGCCGAAGCGTCACCGCCGGCTTCATAGCTTTCAAATTCTGCGCCCGGGTCAACGGATATACCGCCCGCCGCGCTTGCAGTAACACCGCATACCGTAATTACCGCCAAAAGGCACAACAGTTTTTTCAAAAAAAATCTCCCGTTTAAATTATACATTATTCTGACGGCGCGCCGCAGTAAGAGTATTCTGCATCAGCATTGCAATAGTCATAGGTCCGACTCCGCCCGGAACCGGAGTTATCGCCGAAACCTTATCCTTTACAGCCTCAAAATCAACGTCACCGTAAAGCTTTCCGTCTACGCGGTTCATACCGACATCTATCACAACAGCGCCGGGCTTTACCATATCCGCAGTAACAAACTTTGCCTTACCGACCGCAGCTACGAGAATATCCGCACCGCGGCAGATCTCAGCTAAATTCTGAGTTTTTGAATGGCAGACAGTCACTGTGCCGTTTTTATGCAGAAGCAGCATCGCCATCGGCTTACCGACAATATTTGAACGGCCTATCACCACGCAGGATTTACCCTCCGGATCAATACCCTCGTATTTCAGCATTTCCATAATACCCGCCGGCGTACACGGAACAAAATCGTAATCCCCTATCATTATCCTGCCCACGTTTGCCGGATGGAAAGCATCGACATCTTTTTCGGGCAGAATTGAATTAATTATCAGCTTTTCATCCAGATGACGCGGCAGCGGAAGCTGACAGAGTATCCCGTTTATTTTAGGGTCTTTGTTCAGACGGTCTACCAACGCCAGAAGCTCCTCCTCGGAGGTCTCGGTCGGCAGGGCATATTCCTCGGAAATTATACCGAGCGCCTCACAGGCCTTTTTTTTATTTGCCACATAAATTTTAGAGGCAGGGTCGTCGCCCACAATTATAACCGCCAGACCTACGGTTATCCCTTTTGAATTAAGCTCCGCGACTTCGGCTTTTATATGTTCCTTAACCGCCGCGGAAATAATTTTACCGTCAATCAGCTTCATTTTTATCTCGTATAATTAAACCATCTCGAAAGTGGTGGTTTAATTATTTCTCCTTCCTAAAAATTTGGTTATATTTGCAGGGTTAGCTGCCTGCGATATAATAAAGACAAGCACTGTGGATTTGTATCTATTTCATAACAGCTTAGACTGGTCGGAGATGACTCAAACCACAGTGGTTTGTCTAAAATGGTAATTAGTTAGTTAACGCTTTGACGTTTCTATTTGCGTGAATACAAGGACAAGCCGTCTGTGGAAAACAGCAGTGCAGAAAAGAAGAGGAGGAAACCATGTATTATATTGGAATCGACATTTCAAAATTCAAACACGACTGTGCAGTAATTGACGACGCAGGTGATGTTGTCACACCATCGTGGTCATTTGCAAATGATCTTGAGGGATTTTTGCAATTCAAAGCACTACTTGATTCACTTGGTACAGAAACAAAAATAGGGCTTGAATCCACCGGTCATTACGGAATGAATTTAAAGCTGTTCCTTGAAGCAGACGGCTTTTCATTCATGGAGTTCAATCCACTCTTAATCAATCGTTTTGTTAAAAGTAAATCCCTTCGGAAAACTAAAACAGATGCGATTGACTGTGAGATGATTGCACGTTATCTAATGACGGTAGAGTACAAGCCCTATCCACCATCATTTTACCATATTGAAAAGCTAAAGTCACTAACAAGATTTCGTGACAACCTTGTTCGCCAGCGTAGCCGTCAGCTTGTAGAGTTGACAAACATCTTAGACAAGGTATTCCCCGAGTTCAAGCCATTTTTCGGCGGTAAATTCACTGTCACAGCCTTACATATCCTCTCGGAGTATTCATCGCCGGAAAAGATTGCGAACATGAATTCTCGTTCATACGAACCGTTAAGGAAACTTTCAAGAGGAAGATTTTCTACAACCCATTTTGCTAAGCTGAAGCTTCTCGCTAAAAACACGGTTGGACATCCGACTGACTTTCTTTTGCAGGAGATGGACATTGTCTTGGAACTTTACAGCCAGTTGGACTCAAAGGTAGATGAAACAGAATCACTGATCCGTGAATGTGTTTCGGAGATTGATCCGCCGATGCTTACCGTTCCGGGAATCGGTGTTGATTCGGCTGCTGTAATTCTCGCAGAATTCGGTGACTTTTCCAAGTTTCAAAATCCGTCGCAAATGCTTTCATTTGCCGGTATGGAACCCGGCTATTTTCAATCCGGCACTTCGGAATCCACAGGCAAGATGGTTAAGCACGGGTCTTCTTTCCTTAGATATGCTCTTATTAACTGTACGCAAACGGTTATTAACTACGAGCCTACCTTTGCTCAATACTACGCTAAAAAGCGAGCGGAAGGCAAGCCTTATCGTGTTGCGCTAACTCATACAGCAAAGAAACTCATTCGCGTAATTTTCACTTTGCAAACAAGAAATATCACTTACGATTCTGATTCCGTTAGGTAATTATGCTTCAATTTTTTCAGCTCTTGAAACACAGGGCTTACTTTTCTATGCCTTTTTCATATTTTAATATTTTCTTAAAAAAGCTATTGACTTTTTATAGTTAGTCATCTCCGTTCTGTACGTCCGCCGTATTTTCATCCGCTGCGTCGGTTACGGCAGCTTCTGTTTCGGTTATCTGCTCTGTTTCGGTCACTGCGTTTTCAAGACCTTGATTCTGCCCCGGCGCATTAACTTGCACCGATGTCTCCGTCTGTTCTCCGAATACCGCTTGATAATTCTCCCCGCCGGCATTTTCGGCAAGGCGGCGGCGTATGATAATAAGCGTTATAAGTCCCGCTATGCAGAGCACAAATGAAAGCAGGCTCGATACTTTAAACGGCCCGAGCATAAGACTGTCTGTGCGCAGCAGCTCAATTATACCGCGGCCGAAGCCGTACCAAACGCAGTACATAAGCGCGATCTCGCCTGAAAAATGACGTTTTTTACTAAAATGATTAAGGACAAAGAAGCCTGCTATACACCAAACCGACTCATACAAAAAGCAGGGATGCACAAGCCCTTCTCCGCCCATTTCGGCTATTGTTTTATCGCTCTGCATGCCCCACCAGCTGCTGTCGGTAAAACGGCCGTAGGCCTCCTGATTAACAAAATTGCCCCAGCGCCCGATGCCCTGACCTATCAAAAAGCCGACAGCGCCTATATCAAACATATCGAGTATTTTAACCTTGCGTATCTTACACATTAAAGCTCCCGCCGCAAACGCGCCGATTACACCGCCGTATATGGCGAGCCCCGAAATGCCTCCGGAAGGTCCGAAACCGAAAAAGTCCTTTATGCCCTCAAGCGGCACCCCGTCGAAAATCACGTAATAAATACGCGCGCAAAGTATCGCCACCGGCGTCGCCACCAGCACTACGTCAAGCATACGGTCAGCATTCAGCCCGTACCGGCCCGCATATTTAAGACCGTAAATCAGCGCCAGCAGAAACCCAAGCGCTATTATGATGCCGTACCAGTAAATATCCCAGTGTCCGGAGCCTATCGGTATGCTGAAAGCCACAGGATTTAATGTAAGCTTTATTCCGAAAATTACAACTTCATAGCTCATTTAAGTATCCCCTTCATACGTTCGGCCTGATTACCGAAAGCACGGTCTTATCACAGTCAAGCAGTTTAAGGCGCTTGTTCACATCATCGGCAGTAACTGTTTTCAAATATTTTATCTCATCGAAAAGACCGTTATCGGACATCGCGCAGTTGACCATCTGCATAGCAATATTCTCGACATTGTCAAACCCGCGCACCGCCTCGCCGTACATACCGCAGCGCACCGCCGAAAACAGCTTTTTGTCGATACCGTCAGCCTTTAAGCGCTCTACCTCCGCCTTTATTTCCTCTGCAACGCGCTTCGGGTCTGAGGACTCTCCGTCAAAAATAACCGCGGCATAGCCGTGACCCGTGAAATACTCGGAGGAAAATTCATCGTTTACAAGCCCCTCGTTCACAAGCCGCTTATAAAGAGGAGAAGCGTCTCCGGCTATTATTTCAAGCAGCAGCGAGGTGCATATTTTTTCCTTTAAGGTGCGCTCCGGCTCGTTTACGGTCTCCTTAAAGCCAAAGCAGAACATCGGCTGAGCCACCTCAAGGCTCTGCTCGACATACGGCTCGCATATTTCATCCGGCTCATCGCAGCCGATGCGTGTGATTTCGATCGGCGAATCCTGCTTCACCGAAGCATTTATGCGCGACAGTATCTTTTCCGTATCAACATTGCCCGCAATGCAGATAAACATATTCGAGGGATGATAAAAGGTATTGTAGCACTTATATAAGAGCCTGTCGTCTATCTGTGCGATGGATTCCACCGTGCCGGCGATATCTATCCTGACCGGGTGCTTTTTATACATTGCCGTAAGCATATTGAACATAACCCGCCAGCCGGGACTGTCATCGTACATTCTTATCTCCTGACCGATTATCCCCTGCTCCTTCTGAACGGTCTCAGCCGTAAAATAAGGCGACTGCACGAAATCAAGCAGGATATCGAGATTGTCGTAAAACCTTTCGGAACATGAAAAAAGATAACAGGTGCGGTCGAAGGAAGTAAAGGCGTTCGCATAAGCGCCGGTAGCGGCATACTTTGTGAAGGCGTCGCCGTCCTCGCTTTCGAAAAGCTTGTGCTCAAGGAAATGCGCAATGCCCTCGGGAACACGGGTTTCCTCGCCGTCCATCGAAAAGCAGGTATCAATGGATCCGTACTTGGTGCCGAATACCGCATACGCCGAATTATACTGCGGTTTTTCGAGGATATATATCTTAAGCCCCGACGGATGCACCGCTTTTACATAGCTTTCGCCTATCTCGCTTTCAAAAATCTGTTTTTGCATTATTCCGCCTCCTTGGGGAGAAGTTTATACACCGTATGCAGCTTTACGCCCTGCGCGGCCGCCACTACCTCATCACGGGTAACCGCACTGATTTTTTCAGCGATATCTTCGGGAGTATAAAGCCCGCGGTTATATATCTTGAGCGCATACCACAAGTCGAGCGATACCTGTGAATCATTATAGGTGTTAAGCGAATCTATGATGCTCTTTTTTGAAGAGTCGAATTCAAAATCGCTGAAGCCGCCCCTTTTGACGATATCAAGCTGATTGAGTATCTCCTTTTCCGCCCTTTCGGCATTTTCGGCCTCTACGCCAGATTCAACCGTAATAAGTCCCTTCTGGCGTACCGAGGAGGCTGAGCAGTAATAACAGAGGCTCAGCTTCTCGCGGACATTGGCAAACAGCCGCGAATACGGACCGCCGCCGAAAATATCGGTCATCACCATAACCGGCAGGGAAGTATCGTCATCACCATGCATTTCTGAGGAAAAGCCCATAACAAGCTTGCCCTGCCTGACGTTCATTTTTTCGGTAACATAACGCGTCTCGGCCGCTTTTGTAGACTCGCAGCAACGGCAATCGGTTATACCGCCGCGCGGAACCGAGGCGAACCTTTCGGCTATATCCTCAAAAAGACGTGCGGACACAGACGCGCCTATGACCTGTATCCTGACAAAAGCACTGCTCAGCATCTCCCGCCAGGCGTCATAAAGGGATTCCCCGGTTACAGCCTCTACCTCTTCGACAGTGCCGCATTTAGGGGTGCCGTATGCGCTGCCGCGGTACATCTCCTCAACAAGACGGTTTTTGGCATAAATGCGCTTTTCCGCCAGCTCGCCCTTTATATGCTCTATCGCCTTGCGCTTTTCACGCGCAAGGTCTTCATCCGCAAAAGCGCCGTTTTCCGCTTTCGGCTCAAACACAAGGCTGAGAAGCATCTCGCTCGCCTGCTTAACCACCGATTCGCTGTCGAAGGTAAGGCGGTCGTTTATAACCGATATGCGCATACGCAGCAGCTGGCAGTCGCCGAGCTTTTCGGCGCTCGCTGCAAGCTCTGCACCGTACAGGCGGGCAAGGCGGTAATTAAGCACCGAAAAATCAGGGTATTTTTCGCCGCAGGTAGTAAGCATAAACGGCAACAGTGCGTATACAGCCGCCGTTTCAGCCTTAAGCGGCAGATAGAAATTAAAAGACACCGAGGTTGTATTGAACCGTTCATTCTTAATAAACAGCCCCTCTACACCGCTTGACAATTCATAAAGCTTGGCAGACATTTTATTCCTCCGTTTAAAGACGTTGTTTTATATTATAACATATTTTTCCCTGCAATAACAACTGCCGATTGCAAATTTTAAAAAAATATGTTAATATACTTAATATCAGGGGGGGTGAATTTATGTCTGAAGGCAAGCGCGGCATCAGGATTCAGACCCGAATAATCGTCTCGGTCCTTTTAATCCTGCTCCAGTTCGTTTTCCTTTTCTGGGTTGTCTACAACGCAACCGCAAAATCGGTGCTGCTTTATGTGCTGTCGATGGTAGCCGGTATAATAACGGTTATCTATATCCTCAACCGCCGCGGCGACCCGAATCATAAGATAGCCTGGATAATATTCATCCTTATCCTGCCGCTTTTCGGCATTTCGGTCTTCCTTTTGTGGGGCGGCAGCAGGGTTATGCCGCATCTCAGAAGAAAAATGCAGTACTGCGAATCTCATTATCTCCCATATTTAAAGGACGATACCGATGTGAGGGACAGGCTGCGCTATTATGACATAATCCACTCACGTCAGGCGGACTATCTTTCCCGCGAATCCGGCTATCCGCTTTACGGTCATTCCTCCACTGAGTATCTTTCTCCCGGTGAGAAATTTTTCCCGCGGCTGCTGGAAGAGCTCGAAAAGGCCGAAAAATATATATATATCGAATTTTTCATTCTCGCCGAGGGATATATGTGGGACGGGGTGCACAAAATACTTAAAGAAAAGCGGGCGAAAGGGCTTGAAATCAAAATAATTTTCGACGATTTCGGTTCTATAAAGCGCCAGCATAAGGATTTTATCACGCAGCTGCGTTCAGAGGGGATAAAGGTTTCGGTCTTTAACCCGATAGTCCCCTCTTTCACGCTGTTTATGAATAACCGCAACCACCGCAAGATAGTTGTGATAGACGGCAAGGTGGCGGTAACCGGCGGCATAAATATCGGCGATGAATACATCAATTTAGAAGAAAGGTTCGGCTACTGGCTCGACAGCGCCGTTATAATCAAGGGTAATGCCGTCAAGAGCTTTCTTGCAATGTTCTGCTGTATGTGGGAATTCACCACCAAAAAACAGATAGACATTAAATCACATTTTGCCGACTGCCCGGCCGATGACGAAGGATTTGTGCTTCCCTACTGCGACGATCCGCTTAACGAACGCAATCCGGCCGAAGGCATTTATATGCAGATACTCAACACCGCCCAGCGGTATGTGTATATAGCGTCGCCTTATCTGATCATCGACAACACTATGATAAGTATACTCAAAATGGCAGTAAAATCGGGTATAGACGTAAGAATAGTCACCCCGCACATACCCGACAAATGGTATGTCCACCCCGTGACCCAGTATAACTATCTTGAGCTGCTCGAGGCCGGAATCAGAATCTACGAATACACCCCCGGCTTTATACATTCAAAGCTTTTTGTTTCAGATGATAAAATAGCTACTGTCGGCACCGTGAATATGGATTACCGCAGCTTTATCTTCCATTTTGAATGCGGCGCGTGGATCTGCGACAACAGCACAGTGCTCGATATACGGAGCCACTTTGACGAAATCATTTCCGAATCAAAGGAAATAACTATCGCCGACTGGAAAAAACGGCCGTTCCTTATGAAACTTAAACAAGCGGTGCTGCATATTTTTGCGCCCTTTATGTAATTGACAAGTGTCGAAAAAGCTGTTATAATAACTTTAATGAAAGGTGGTTGTTTTATGAACGGATTTATGAAATTTCTATTATCCTTATTCGCTGTATTTACCGCTGTTGTCGGCGCACTTGTGTTGTTTGACAAGCTTTCCAACAAAAACCGCATCAAGGGAGATTATCTTGAATGCGACTGTGATGATCCCGAGGAAATGTAACTGTCTGCGCGCGCCGTTTCCGGCGTGCGCATTTTTT
>USHL01000052.1 GCA_900554525.1 uncultured Oscillospiraceae bacterium
TCGTCACTATGGACCTATTTTTTTATTTTATTTCAACTTCATTTTACAACGCGCGTAATTTTTATTTTTGAAAGGAATGATTGAATTGGATATCGATTACACAAACAATGCTATTATCACTATGCAGCATCACCTTGATGCCGCCAACAAATATCTTACAGAACTCGCAAAAGGATACCGCTCCGTTGAAAAGCAAAATACGCTTTTAGACGCCGCAATGAAACAGGTAGAATTGTGCTGTATTGATATGCGCAACCTTTGTGAAAAAGAAAGACCGACAATAATAATTGCCAATACCCGTTCCTACAACCGCAAGGAAATTTACGGTGAAGTAACACAGCTCGATAACGGCTGGCTTGATATTCGCCTGAATGCTCTGCTTCCGCACTGCACAATGATCGGCGGAACGCAGTATGTTTTTGATACCGTAACAAGACTTCTTAATAACTACCGAAAAAGCGGCGGTGTTATTCCTTGCTACGATAAGGCATATATGGCGATTGTAGAGCATTGCCCTATGGATCGCTCAGGCACCTTTGACAACGACAATAAGGGTTTCAGAGGTGCTGTAAACGCTCTTAAGGGCAGGCTTTTCAGGGACGATAATCAGTTTGAGTTAGCCCTTGGACTCTTTACCGTAATTGATGAAGATATCTGCTGTCATATCTATATTACGCCCTTCGATGAAGCCGGAGATTTTCTTTATCGAATGTCTGCGGATATGCTTTAAAAGTCATCATTTGCCCTATGTTAGATTAGCGGGAAATTTTCGCAAAATTTAAAGTGCAAAAAATACCCGCATCTAACATTAGGTAAGATCCGCGTTTTATAAGGAAAATTCAACGGTTTTTAAGGTGCAGAAATCGCGGCATCTAACCGGCTTACGTTGGGAGGTGTGGATACGAAGTTCGACAGAGCAGAAATTGAGGTGCTGGCTTTATGTGCCTGGTGCAAAGATTTGCCCGTTCACGGATGCAGAAATATCCCCGCAAAAATTATTAACGATTTGCTGGAACTGCGGCTTATCCGACAGAGCAAAAATAAGCTCGGGTACCGATGCACTCCCGCCGCTTTTGAGCTGCTTCGCAGAGCAGAAATGGAGTTTATGCAGGATAAGACCTACCGTACCGATTCCGACGCTCTCGCCAGAAGAATGCAGTTAGCAGAAATTACAAGCTTCTTTTGGCGATATGGTGCTGATGTTTTTATAAGCACCCCACCCGCAGAAACTATGGAAAATATTTTTCTCCCATCCTTTGCACTCCGCCGACAGAAACACGCAAATATTTTAGGCGGTACCAAACTCACCGGATTCTATTACGGGAAAGACACGACCTTTATTCCTTACTTCATAGCAAAGGATAATAACGGAATTTATCCCGAAGTAGAGCAGCGTACTTTTCGTTCCGAAACCCTTTTATGCGGAAGAAGACCGCACATCATCTATACCGCCGAAGGAGACCTGCAGGAGGTTATCGATACTGTGTCTATAAAAAAAGAAAGGTCAAGGAAATCCACTACGGTTTACTACAAGGACGCAATAGATAAGTTCAACTGTCCCGTTGCCCTTATTCCTTTAACCGAGGACGGTATGCGACAGCTAAGAATCCTATCTGTCCCTGATTACCGCCAGCGCCTCGCAAAAAATATACTGGGCACCGATTATCTTCCTCCCACATCAACCCAGTCGGACGGGAGGAGCAAAACAGAAAATTTTATCATAGGTATCGACTGTAATATTTTACGGTTTGAGAATGCTGTTAAATCTAAAAAAAACACCAAAATCTTCGTGCTTCCTTTTCAGGCTGAAGCCGTGCAAAGAATAGTATCAGGCACAAAGGTACAGTGCTTTGTTCTGAATCTTGAGGAAACGGAAGAATTCTTAAGGGTGCCTTATGTGCTGCCCGAAATCAACAACAAGCCTTTTCAAACCGGGAAAGGAGAATATATAGATGTTCCGCCTCTCGGAAAAAGTAAAAAAGCTGGAAGATAAAATCAACACCTTTATCTCCGATAACAAATCCAAACTACCGACCTACATAGGTCTGGGACTCTTAATCCTTTACTGCTACGGAATGGTTGTGCGGTGCATAGGCGTCGGCGTAATCAATTTTCGCAATGCCACAAACGAAGAATGGTTCACCTTAAACCCTTTCAAAAACATCGGTGCAATCTTCACTCCATACGGCATGATGATAACGATATTTGTCGTCCTTATGTACTGCCTCTTCGCAAAGAAGGGCTATCAGCTCCTTTCCGGCTATAAAACAGTACGGGATAAAGAACGAGGTATTGAGATACTTCCCGAAGGCACTCACGGCACGTCCGGCTGGATGAATAAAAACGAACTGTCAGAAGTGCTTGTTAAGGGTTCCCTTGATACCTTGGATGAAACCCTGTTCGGAAAATTAGAAAACGGCGAATACGTATCCCTCAAGGATATGCGTGGTATGAACAAGAACATCATAATCTACGGCTCACCGGGTACCGGTAAATCCCGCGGCTTTGTAATGTCTTTTGCTATGCAAGCAGTAAAGCGCGGTGAAAGTCTTATTATGGTGGATCCTAAAGCAGAGTTCTATGAAATGTATTCCGAATTTTTTAGAGAGCAGGGCTATACCGTTTGTGCTTACAATCTTCTTGACCTGTTTGCCTCAGACGGTTGGAACTGTGTAACCGAAACCGCTAACGACCTAAACCTTGTGCAGAACGTGGCAGAAATCATCATAAGAAACACTTCCTCAGAAAGTGATAAAGACGACTTCTGGGCGAAGGCAGAGAAAAACTTATTGATGGCTCTTTTACACTACGTCGGCACAATGACCTATCCCGGCACAGATAAGCTCCTGCCTGTGGAGGAACGCAGTCTCGGCACTATTTACAAGATACTGTCCTCAACCTCGGTACAGGAGCTTGACGCAAAGTTCAGAAGTCTGCCGCCCGATCATCCTGCGCTGCCTCCTTACGGTATTTTCCGTCAGGCTCATAAGCAGATTTGGGGTAATATCATCATCGGTCTCGGCAACCGCTTAAATGTGTTCCAAAACAAGTTGGTTGATGATATAACCAAACACCACGAAATAGACCTCACATTGCCGGGAAAACAAAAGTGCGCCTACTTCTGTATTATTTCAGATCAGGACAGTTCACTCGAATTTTTATCGTCAATGTTCTTTTCATTGCTGTTCGTTAAACTATTCGATTTTGCCCGCAGCCAGCCAAACCGCAGACTTCCCGTATGTGTTAATGTGCTGATGGATGAGTTTTGTAATATCAGTCTCTTGGACAGCAAAAAAATATTTTCGGTAGCCCGTTCGAGAAACATAAACATTCAGGCGGCTATACAGAGTATCGCACAGATAGCCAACAGATACCCCAAAAATGAATGGCAGGAAATCATCGGTGACTGCGATTATCAGCTTTTTCTCGGCTG
Source organism: uncultured Oscillospiraceae bacterium (assembly GCA_900554525.1). Classification (GTDB taxonomy): domain Bacteria; phylum Bacillota; class Clostridia; order Oscillospirales; family Acutalibacteraceae; genus UBA737. Next base: position 3,434 of record USHL01000052.1, read on the forward strand.
TAACGATATGATGACCGCAGAACATATCAGCGACCAATGCGGAGAAATAACGGTTCGTATAAACAATTCCGTAGTTCCTATGACGCCGCTGTTTTCTCCCGTCCTGAACACAACCCGGCCGTACACGCATAACAAGACAAGCACCGGCAGACCCTTAATGATGCCTGATGAAGTTCGGCGCTTACCCAAAGACCAAGCGATACTTTTAATTCGCGGCTCAAAGCCGCTGAAGCTCAGCAAGATTACTCCTGAAGAGCATCCTTTTTTCGATAAGCTTAAACCCTGCAAGGCGATTGACTATGAACCCTTGTGGCAGAAACAGGAAAAACAGAAACCTAAGCGTGCAACAGGTGCACAAAGTCGCTCTGTTCCTAACTATCAGGTAAAGATTCCTATAGAGCCTGAAGATGATACTACAGAGGAAGTTCGGCTTGACGCAGAGGATAATGCACCTGCAAAAAAGATTTCTTATCAAAATGCTGAAAATTACAATTACAAGAAAGAAACACCTAAAAATATTTAGAACGATATTAAAAAGAAAGGGATAATCAAATATGATAGATCGAACATATCGGGTGAACGATGTAGTAAAAAGTGAATTTCTACGCTTACCGCTTGCACTCATCGCCAACCCGAAATATAAGCAAATGTCCCTTGATGCTAAGTTTATCTATTCGCTTTTGCTCAACCGTATGACCTTATCCCAGAAAAACGATTGGATTAATGAGGATAACGAGGTCTATCTCATTTATACCCGTGAAGAAGCCGCCAACACCCTTAATATTTCGTATAAGAAATCTATATCGGCGTTTAAGGAGCTCATTCAAAACGGATTGCTTTACGAGCAGCGTCAAGGTCTCGGCGCACCTAACCTTCTGTATGTATTAAAGGCAGAGCTTACCGATGAAGACGCCGCAGAATTCAGTGAAAGCTTTGACGGGAATAATGACAAAAACGGCGAAAAAGAGCCCGCAAACCCGCTAAATATGCAGATGTGCCAAAACGGCATATCAAGACATTCCGAAACGGCACATCAAGATATGCTGAAATCGCACATCAAGAACTGTCAAAACGGCACATCAAGAACTGCCGATATGGAAGTTCAAGATATGCCGAATCGGCACACTAAAAAGATTAATAATAAAAAGATTGAAAACAGTCATATTGAGAACAGTCAGTCTGTCAATCAGTCTTACGAAAACCTTAGCAGTATAGGGCGTAAAAAAATGACGGACGGACAGACCGACGATGAAAAGTCAATCCAGGATATCCTTAACCGCTGTGAGCTTAACATATTTTCGGAGAATGTCCGCCAAATGCTGATACAGGCAATAGAGCGGTTGTATTATTCCGAAAGCCTTAAAATCGCAAACGCAATACTGCCGCAGGCCAAGGTGCGCAGTTACTTAAATCTGCTTGACTGCGATACCCTTATCTCAACGGTTGAAACTATGAAATCCAATGAGGAACGAATAATCAATCCGATGGCGTACATAATGTCAACCATTATCAATACTATTTGCGAAAAAGACGGCGATTTGATACTGAGCCTACCGGCCAGGTATGTGAGCCAAAAAGATTTATATGCACCGCCGGATTCTCTTCGGGGTGCTGAGGAAGGAGAGGATGAAGATGGTGACCTATACGAAAGCAGACCAACAGGTGATTTTGGACCTACTAAATCTGTTCGGGGCAGTCCGTGAAGATCAAGCCCAAGCAATTCTCAAGCACAAATATCCGAACGCAGATTTGGAACGAACCATATATCCTTTATTGACCGGCAGAAAAATCAAGAAAAGCAACGGGTATCTCTTTTCACGAAGCGGCAAGCTGGATGAAAAGATTATTGAGGCTATTGACATAATGCTCCTGCTCGGACCGGATTTCAACGAACCTCTCAAAAAGGGCAAGGATATATTTGCCTTAACCTTTTTCAAGTGGCGCGGCAGCAAGCTCTGGCGGTACGATATTTGCCCCGTGGCATACGGAACCGAGGCAGTTATATCCGCACAGCTTGAAGGTGAATATGCAAAATATCGTATGTTTGTATTCGTACCCGAAAAAGAAGAACAAATGCAAGGCATTCGAGTTGCCTGCGAACACTGTTATGTTCTCAAGAATAACGGTGAATATGAATTTTATCTTTACTCGAAGGAAGGAAAATAAATTATGGATTTCAAAGATCTTGATTTAACTGAACTTGACAAGGATTTATCCGAAGAACAACTAAAGGAATGGAATGCGATATACGCGTCCTACCGTGCGGGCTCGGTGCTTACAGGCAGAGTTGTCGGTATGGATACCAACACTATAACACTTCCCGACAAAGAAACCGGAGAAAACAAGCGTGTTGCTATTAACTGTCTGGTTGTTATAAGTTACCGTGTAAAAGTCCTTATTCCCGAGCAGCAGGTGTGGTTTGACGAGAAAACAACCCGCCCCGAGCATGTGCTCCGTTCAATGGCGGGTGCAACTATAGATTATGTCATAACCGGCATTGACCGTGAAAGTGATTGCTGTACTGCATCACGAAGGCTTGCGATGGGCGTCAGACGCCGTTCTTTCCTGAAGCTTACTCCCAAAGCAGGAAAAAAGGTTGCCGTAAATGTTTTAGCGGTCGGCGCCACGCATCTGCTTGCAACAAGCGGCGGCTTTGATATGACGCTTTCGCAAAGAGATTTGTCCTACGGTATGATAAGCGACCTGCGCGAGAAGTTCCACCCGGGAGAAACGCATACCGCTATCCTAAAGGAATATGATGATGAAACCAAACAACTGCGCGTATCCGTAAAGGAGGCAGAGCCTCACCCCTTTGACGGTGTGGAGATTCGCCATCCGCTTAATTCCCGCCGTGCTTCTACTATTTCCGGCAAATATAAGGGCGGCGTGTTCTGTAAGCTAGAGGAAAACCTTGACTGCCTGTGCACCTATTCGATGTACCAATGCGATGAAGACTTTGATATTGGCGACCAAGTAATCGTGGTTATTACAAAGTATGACTACATGCGAAAACTTGTGTACGGAAAAATAGTGGCAAAGTGGTAAATTAAAAAGCTCTCGGAAATAAAGCGCAATATCCATGGCGCAGATTAGTAAAGAACGAACGAGACACAACAATAAAAATGCGATGGCAACTGTTATGGGGCTATCGCATTTATTGTTTAGGCGTATTAGTTTGTTGTGATGAGGTACATAACTGATTGTACATATTCACTTTGATGGTTCTCAAGGATAGTTTTTATAAACTTACAATAACTATAAATTATTGTAAGATGATTAACGATACATTCGGGGTTCTTGTCGGCATCGGATTTTCCTTTTTTGATACCGTCAATAAATTTTTTGGATTTTTCGATTTCCGCCTTGATTTCATACACCTTATCCGAGCCGGGATTATTGATAGTCTTGCTTTCCTTACCGTAGGTAACAGTCCACTCAACCTTTTTGCTTTCGGCTAATTCCGGGAAGTCCGTTTCGTATTTCTCACGGAGATCCTCAAAGGTGCAATCACGGTCGGTAATCGGTTCTTTTGCTTTGACATAGCAGAAAACAGCGTCACGGGCAGCACAGCTTTCTACCAAACGGCTTTCGCGCTGCGCCTTTGCGTTAGCAAAAGCAGCGTTGAACGGATCAGCCACATCGGCGATAGTCTGCTGTACGGGAGCCTCGGCAGGTGGATTTACGGCGGGAGCAGGTGCAACGGGACCTTGTGCAACAGGTACCTGAACTGCGGGTGCTTGTGCGGCAGTAGGCGTCTGTGCCATAGCCGCCTCAAACATTGAGCCTTGTGCGGGAGCAGGCGCCGATACATTATTCTGCACAGGAGCCTGTACCTGCTGCGGTACCGCTTGGGGTGCCGCCTGCGTAGCCTGATATACGGGCTGTGTCGGTACGGCTGCGGGTTGTACGGGCGGTGCCGTCTGTTGTGGCATCTGCGTAACATGTGCTTGCGCTACGGGCTGTACTGCAGGTGCCGGGGGTTGTGTCTGGGCATTTTGAACAACAGGTTGGGCAGCAGGTGCGCCGAACGGAAAATTATCAAACATTCCGTCGCCGTTTTCCTCCATTTCCAAAAAATCGTTCAGGGGGTTCATGCTTTCACTCATGATTTATGGTCGTCCTTTCTGTTTTTATTTGTAAAACAAAAAAGACCGGCCCCATCTCCGAAGAGTGAAAGCCGGTCATTCTTTGTAATTACCGATTGGATTTATTTAATTGTCTCTGCTTTTAGCAGTAAAAAAGGCGGAACTATCCCGTTAGAGATAATTCCGACCTGTTTCATCAAACCTATGTCCCCCGAGGGGGGAACTCAATCAAACCTAAAAACACTTATATTATACAAATAAAATACTGCTTTGTCAACCTAAATTCTTAGATTATTCCGAATAAAAATAATTCTTCAAAAACCGCCTCTAAAACTTGACAGACTCAAATTGACGGCTTATAATATACTTGTCCTTTTTAATGGGGGTGTCGCTAAGGGGTTGGCGGCACTCCTTATATGAAAAAATAGCGATTTCGGAATTTGCTTTCAAGAGGTCTTGACAAATTGGAATTTTTGATGTATAAGTAACATACAATAAAGGTAGCAATATTGCTACTTGGGCTGGTCGAAAGACCCTGGTCCACCGAACGGCGGGGAATTTCCCCGCTTTTTCTTTTGTATTTTCAATGTCGAAAGAGGTGTTATTTTGTCTGAAAACATTTTAAGCGTTTTTATAGACGAGTTATGTGAAGCTTCACATAACTCGTCTTATGGGAAGTTGTTTGTTATGAGAAGTATCAGTAATTGACAAGCATTTTTTATGTATTTGCTATTACCTAACTTCTCATAACAATTCTGCTAAATGTTATTTCTAAGCCATTCCATTAAATCATCCTTTTCTTGAATATCATAATCTTCCAAATCAATCAACTGCTTAGTAGCTTCCTGAATGTGTTTTCTCTTAATCTCAGGGTTGG
>USHL01000053.1 GCA_900554525.1 uncultured Oscillospiraceae bacterium
AAAAAAGATTTGGCATCCTCTTTTTTTTCAATGCTGAACCGCATAACCGCACTGGAAATTTCCAGTGTAAAAATCGGCAATAACAGGCTTATAGTGGAAAATACCAAATCCGCATTACCGTAATCCTCGGTAGACATTTTGGCGGTATAAAGCGGCAAAAGCAGAAAAACCATAATCTTAGAGGTGAATTGGCTTATACCGAATATTGCCGTATTCTTAGCCAAAAATTTTAATCTTTCCAATTATATCACCATGTTTATCTTTTCGGTAATCTTAAAAATCCGTGGTTTTGCCGGGCTATATATGCCAATTTACCTATGATAACCGCCGTACCGTACTTTTTCCGGCACATTAAAGATGCAAATATCCTCCGTACTGTCGAGTCGGGTATATATTCCTCAAGCACTTCCACTGTCAGGACGTCATTGAAATATGTCTCTGCTCTTTTCAGTCTTTCACTAAATTTCAACCCCGAATTTTCGGCAGAATCTCTCATCAGGCAGGAAATCAGATGATTGAAATAGGATCGGCAAAGCACCTGTGTGTTTTCGGAAGACTCTGCGTCCATATTTTTCAAAAATCTTTTTTCGGCTTCATACCGTTTTTTAGACAGCTCAAAAAAATCCGGATTATAAGCGCTCGCAAGCGTTTCGCCCCGGGGCTTACGGTAATTATAAAGAGCCTTGTCGACAACGGAAACACGTTCGGCTTTTTCAAAAATCTCTATATTGTAAAAAAAATCCTCCATACTTTTAATTGTATTAAAATGTACGCCACTGCCGCGGACAAATTCGGTACGGTAAAGCTTATTGCACATGTAAGGGAACGCACGCTGCCGCTCTAAATCAACAACAATATTCCCTATTTCTTTTTTTGTCTCTGCCGTATTTCTTTGCGGAAGTACATTGTCTGTCCATACGGTTTTTCCGTCAGGACCCTGATGGCACATTGTAAATCCGAAAACAAAAATATCAGATTCGTTTATATTTTCCGAACAATATTCAAGCGCATTCTCTTCAAGCCAGTCGTCCGAATCAACATAGCAGAGCCATTTGCCCGAAGCGGCCTCGACACCGCTTTTGCGCGCATTGCCGAGCCCTTCATTTTCCGGCTTATGAATGACCTTTATCCGGCCGTCTTTTAAAGCATATTCATCGCAGATTGCCCCGCTGCCGTCAGGAGAGGCGTCATCCACCAGAATCACTTCAAAATCCTTGAAATTCTGATTTATAAGACTTTCCAGACATTCCCTGATATATTTTTCAACCTTGTATACCGGAACAATAATACTGAATTTCGGCATGCTTACAGCCCCCATTATTCGGACAATTTTTTCAGCCGTTCGGAAATTTGTGATATTTCTTCATCTGTGGCAAGTCTGACGGAATTTTTCAGCTTCGCGGTCTGGTAGCTGTCCAGCCGCCCGTTAATCCGTCGGCCGAAGGAAAGACCCGTCCTTTTACGAAGCTTACCTAAGAAATCAATCGTCGGAATATAAGCAAAGACCAGCAGGCTTTGTATTATATACAACCATTTCCGGGAAGTAAAAGATTTTATTTTAGCATCGTCCCACACAAATGTATTGCCGTCGTCATGATAAATCTCTTCCAGTTTATCGGCAAGCCTTATATATGAAGGAATTGCCTGTACGTCATAATAATAGCGTATTACTTTTTCCGAAACCGAAGTCTGCCCTTCCTCCAACGCATTTTTCAAAAATTCTTCTTCCGAGCCGATCGGAGAAGCACCATTATAAATACTCATAGACTCCGCCTCGGGTATAGGAACGGGCTGCAGAATCTTGCAGGGCCTGCCGGCAAAAAAGGCCTCCGCCACCGACGTGCTGACCCAAGTGGTAACTATATCACAGGTAACTATCCACTGCTTGACAGAATATTCGGAAATAACCTTAAAATTATCGTATTTTTCTTCTAAACTCTTAAGTTCGCCTAAAACATTTTCCATCGGATGAGGTCTGTAAATAAATATGCAGTCTTCTTTTTTAAGCAAATCCTCTATCCAGCCCAGCACCTTATCATAAGAAACACGGGTCCTTGAAATTTTATCGCGGTAAAGCTCCTGCCCCGCGCTTTTCTCCTCAAGCACAATCTGTCTCTCGGTACGGCTGGAAATTGCAAAAGAAGAAATAAAAAGCACGGATTTTTTATTTAACGGCAGAGAATATTTCTGAAACAATTTTTCCTTGCTGAAATAATAATCTCTGTATTCCGGTCTCAGCAAATCCATATGAAGCGGACCGGTAACCAAGAGCCTGTCGGCAGAAATACCGGCGGCCGCCATATTGTCAAAGCTTGCCCTGCCCCAGCAGAGATGATATGCCCTTCTTGCATCTCCATGCGGATACTGGAAGCTGTCATAGGCTCTTTCCACTTCATTGCTGAAGGACTGCTCCCAGCGTAAATTTACCACCTGTGCGCTTTTGCCGCACACATAGTAAACAAGACTGTACAGCTCCTTATCGTGATAAAGCGAAGGCGTGAGAACCACCTTAACCTTGTTATAATACCTGCTGATATATTTTTTATTCTGCAGATACTTTTTCAGATTGACATGCTCAAAGCTTAAATATTCAACGGAATATCCTCTTTTTTTCAGTTTGTTACCGAGAAGGATTATATTTTCAAGCTCACGAGGTTTGATTTCATATAAAATCAAAAAATCAGTCATTCCCTGCACCATTCTCCGTCAAGCTTTCTTCTTTATTATCAGTATTTATCAAATAAAGTCCGCTTCCCAAAACATACCAGAACACTGCCGCAATAGCATCCTGACCGCCGAAAAGCAAATGAACCTCGACCATATTATCGATGGCTATTACCGCAAGCATAGCCGCAATAACAATAAAAATATTATAACTGCAGGTTAGTTTGCGGGCTGTAAACAAATGCTTCAGATACTTAAAAATAACGTTAAAAATAAACACCAAAAAGCACAGTGCAAATATTATTCCGCCGCAAAGCAAAATCTGTATATACCCGTTATGGAAATAAAAATCAGCGGCTTTCAGCGCCGTTATATCGTTTTCATCAAACACCGAAGTATCTATACCGCCAATGAAATTTCCGTCTCGGTCTAAAATTGTTGTATAAGCCGTACCGAACAAAGGCTTCTGCTTAATAACCTTAATTGCTGCGCGCCACATATCAGAACGATTGTTGGTGATATCAACATCCTCAGATTCAAAATCTTCCAAGCGGTCAAAGCTGATATCCTCTTCCGAAACAGATACATCCGAATTAAAAAGTTTATATATAAAATTATGCGAACTCTTTATCACTGTCTGAGAACCGGCTTTTAACCCGTAGCTACAGGAAAGAACCAATATAAATATCACCGCAGACGATATAATGGAAGCGCCGAAACGCTTATTTTCCCTTATTTTAGGATAAACAGCAAATGCAATCAGAACAAAAAGCCAGGCGGCAAAGCAAATACCGACAGCCCGGGAGCCGGAAAGAGAATAATAAACAAACTGCACAACAGCGTTAATGCCGTAAAAATAAAGCTTTTTCCCTATTCTTTGCTTGCCTATGGCATAATTGATTACCATAAATGAAAGCGCCAACAAAGAATATATTGTCATCATATTCGAATTCAAAACACCGTTCAGGCGGTTATACCAGAAGCCTACTTTATAGACACTTCCGTCTACTTCGTAAATAAATTTAATATCAAACAAAAATGTCACCAATGATACTAATGCAATCACAAAAGTTATGACATTAAAAACATCGCAGATCTGTTTAAGGCGCAGATAAAACTTTTCCCTTGTAATGCTGTAACCAGCCGCAAACAGCACAAACAGATATATAACGAGATACAGCATATTTTTTACTCCGCCGTAAAACGAATATTCAATATTTACAATAATGCTTGCGCCGAAAGCAACGCATAAAATTAAAGGCATCCAGCTTTTATGGGGCCTTAGCGAGCGTAATCTTGACTTAAATAAATCATAAATTATGATGAAAATTCCCCATACAAGACAAAGCTTACAAAAAACATCCGCATATTTCTGAAGAAAATACACACTTCTTAATAACAAAAGTGAAATATAAACCAATGCAAATAAACCTTTATCGGTCATCACCGAAATAAGTTTCTTCCCCATACCTATTTTTACTCCTAATTTGTCAATTTTCTATAATCTGCTTTATTTCAGCAGCGGAATGCGTTATGTTGTATCCCGCAGACACTACTTCTTCCTCTTTTGAAATTCTTTCAGCAGGTAAAGTCTCCAGTATCTGTTTTGCCCAGTATTCAGGCGGCTTTTCAAGGTTTATAAAGTTGACAAGTCCTGTAATGTCAGATTCATAAGGCACACCTTCAGAAGCAAAGCACGGCAGTCCGTTAGTCTGCGCCTCAATCAGCACTATCGCCAAGCCTTCATGCGGAGACGGAAGGATAAACGCATCCATAGCGTTTAAAAACCTCGACGCATCTTTTCTGAAACCTAGCATTATAACAGCTGTTTCTATGCCTGATTCCTTTATCTGCCGCTCTATAAGCGTACGATCGGGACCGTCGCCGATAATAAGCAGCTTTGCATCAGAATGTGTTTTCAGTATTTCATTAAAAACCGAAAGTAAAAAAAGCGTATTTTTTTGCTGTATGTCAAGCCTGGCAATATGGCCGAGAAGCAACGAATCCCCTATTTCCAGTTCTTCTCGGACAGATTTTCTTAAATCCGGGTCAAACCCGAACCGTTCGGTGCGAATACCGTTTTTTATCACATGGAACCTTTCGGAGTTAATAATGTCATCCGAAAAGAACCAGCGGCCCGCAGCTTCTGAGCAGGCCCAGAAATCAGTCGCAATGCTCCCTATTTTTCTTTTGTTTTTTTTATGAAGAAAAGTCAGCAATTTTCCGCGTGTGCTTGCTGTACTGTGAGAATGTATGATTCTTCTTTTAATTCCGTATTGCTTGGCCAATTTCAGTATATCTATATTAATTAACTCAGCAAGGTTGCACCATACCGCGTCAAATTCAGAAGCGTGTTTTTTAAAGAACTCCTTAAACTCACTGCGGTTTTTTAAAGGATTTTCCCGCTTGGAGGTCATCTTATAAATATGCACTCCCATGCTTTTATAAAGCTCTTCATTATCAATTTGATCATAATATGTAATTATGTCAAACTGCATATCCTGTTTTGCCAAAACGGAAATAATATTAAAAACCAAATTTTCTATTCCGCCGATACCGCCGGAAATTCCGTAAACCAATATCTTCAATTTTATCAGCCCTTCATAATATCGGCGGTTATCTTCCTGCCTTAAGCTTTGCAAAAAGCTTTGTATTACGCGATTTCACCGCGGAAATCGTTTTTCCTTCAAAATAAGCAAGCCCCGCGTTTCCCATTTTTAACGGCAACAGCATAAGCTTCATATATTTAGAATTGGGCCTGGCAGTTTTCAGCGCGTTTTTGACTCTGTCTGTGGAAATGATTTTTTTGATTTCCGCTTTCTTTTCTTTTGCAGAAAGCGTGCAGTTGCGGTTGGTAAGATTTTCTATACAGCCGATAATTCGCTCAATATAACGCCTCGCCAAAAATTCACGGGTTTCGTTTGTATCTATATTCCAATAAGAATACAGCTCCTCCATCCAACCGTTTTCTTCTTCTCGCTTTTCGTACATCGTGCTCACATACTTCGCGGTTTCGCTTTCGGCACGCTTGCGGATAAAATGATAATATTTCTTTGAAGTCACGCAGACACGGTCTATATCGCGTATGACACTAAGGTTAAAAGGAAAATCATCCCAAAGGGTTTTGGGAAAATAGAGTTTGTTTTCCTTTATATAATCGGCCCTGTAAAGCTTGTTCCAAGGGGTATAAAGCAGATTCCTGTCAAAAAGAATATGCGCGTCGGCCCTGAACTCGGCAGCAGTATGATATACCGCATCGGCGGCAGTCTGCTCCTGTACAAATTTTTCGGTATCTGAATAATAGGTGTCGATATAGTACCCCGCCACCACAAGCTGTGAATCGTTCTTTTCCGCAAGCGCAACCATATCGGCAAGCATGTCCGGCTCCGCCCAATCATCCGAATCCATAAAATACATATACTTGCCGCAGGCTTTATCTATCGCAACGTTGCGCGCGCTGTGAGCACCGCCGTTTTCCTTATGAACAACGATTATGCGCGGATCCTTTTCGGCATAATCATCGCAGATTTCCCCGCTGCGGTCTTTTGTGCCGTCGTCCACGCAAAAGAATTCCCAATCCTTAAACGTCTGGGCCTGTATACTTTCGATAGCCTTGCCGACATAAGCCTCAACGCCGTATACCGGCATAATTATACTGACCTTTGCGTTTCCCACTTTAACCTTCCTCTGTATTCAAAATTTTATTACAGCCTCGACCATTATACCACTATCTACTTATTTCTTCAAGTAAAATATAACATTACAGTAAACCGGCGGCAAGTTCGAGTGCCGCTTCCACCGTATCATCCATATCAAAATACCTGTACTGCGCAAGTCTTCCGCCGAAATAAACGCCCTCGCTGTTTGCAAGCGCCGCATACTTTTTGTAAAGCTCGCCGTTCTTTGCATCGTTTATCGGATAGTAAGGCTCCATACCCTCCTGCCAGTCGGTCGGATATTCCTTTGTTATGACAGTCTTCGGCTGTGTACCGAAATTAAAATGCTTATGCTCTATCACACGGGTATACGGAATATCGCGCTCAGTATAGTTAACGACTGCCACTCCCTGATGATTTTCTTCATCGAGTATCTCTGTTTCAAACCTCAGGCTTCGATATTCCAGCTTCCCGAGCTTATATCCGTAATACTCATCTATCGGACCTGTATAAATACATTTATCCGCCATAGAAAGATATTTCTCCCTATCTCCGAGGAAGTTGGTATTAAGCTTAATCTCTGCGCCCTCTAACATACGTTCTATAAGTGCGGTATATCCGTCGCAGGGTATGCCCTGATAACGGTCGTTGAAATAATTATTGTCATAGGTGTAACGTACCGGAAGCCGCTTTATAATGAATGACGGCAATTCGCGGCAGTCACGACCCCACTGCTTTTCAGTATAACCTTTTATAAGCTTTGTATAAATATCCCTGCCTACAAGGCTTATTGCCTGCTCCTCAAGATTTTCCGGCTCGCCGGTTATTTCAGACCTTTGCTGTTCTATAATAGCTTTAGCCTGCGCGGGCGTTGATATTCCGAACATTTTACTGAAGGTATTCATATTAAAAGGCATATTGTACATTTCGCCCTTATAATTTGCCACAGGTGAATTTACAAAATTATTAAACTCAGCGATACCGTTTACAAAATCCCAGACTTCTTTGTTTGATGTATGAAAAATATGAGCACCGTATATGTGAACATCTATACCTTCAACCTTTTCGGTATATATGTTGCCGCCAACATGGCCTCTTCTTTCCAAAACCAAGACCTTTTTTCCCGCATTTAACGCCCGATGCGCAAAAGTAGCTCCGAACAGCCCGCTGCCGACAATCAAATAATCATATTTTTTCATTTTCATCATTCCATTCTGTTTTTATTAACTATAATTTTATCATTATTTGTTAAATAATACAAGCCATAATTAAATAAAAAAGGAATCCACCCGGATTCCTTTTTTATTTAATTACATATTTCTGCCTTTCGGTTTATCGAAACCGGGATTTAATGCATAAAAATTCTTGCAGTCAAGCTTATCCGTTGTAAGCCGTAAAGCCTCGCCGAATCTTTGATAATGTACTATCTCACGCTCGCGCAGGAATTTTAACGGATCCAAAATGTCCGGATCATCTATCAGACGAATAAGATTATCATATGTGACACGAGCTTTTTGTTCTGCTGCAACTGTGAAAGAACAACATATCATGTAGAACAGATAGGACAAGCTGCTTTCACACACACTATTATGTCCAGTATGTGGTAACAAAACCCGACTTAAAATCAGAGAGGATACCGAACTAAAAAATTATCCTCTCTACTGTCCTAAATGTAAACAAGAAACCTTAATCAATGCTTATAAACTAAACATATCAGTTATCAAAGAGCCAGACGCACAGACGCAGAGCCGATAATACATAAGGGAAGTCTTATGGTTATCGGCTTTTTCTTTTATGATAACTATCTTGCGCTGTATGCTTACTGGTACTACCAAACACCAAAACCGTTTTTTAACGGGAAACGATTGTTGCAGCGTTAAGCGGCGGTTTTGAAATAATAATCAAAGCCGCCGTTTTCTCTTTGAAAAATCAGAATACGGAGGGTGTGTTAAAGTCGCCCTTTTTTAAGGATACGGCGGTATCAAGGAGGTATCGTCGTGTCC
>USHL01000054.1 GCA_900554525.1 uncultured Oscillospiraceae bacterium
GGTGTATGCTTTGAAAAACGTTAGGATATTTTACACCAAAACCGGACGTATGAAGTTTGTTTCCCACCTTGATATGAACCGCCTGATGCCGCGCTTAATAAAGCGCTCGGGATTGCCTGTCTGGTATACCGAGGGCTTTAACAGGCATATCTATATAAATTATGCCGTGCCGCTGTCTCTTGGCTTTGAGGGTGAATACGAGGTAATGGATATACGCCTGACCGATGACGGATACAGTCTTACGGAGGTGACGGACAGGCTGAATGCCGTCACGGTCGACGGTATAAAATTTATCCGCGCGGCTGAGCCGCTGCTCGCGACAAAGGATATAGCCTTTGCGGAATATGAAATAAAATTTGAAAAAAAACTGCCCGACGGAGCGGAGAAATTTTTTGAAAAAGAAGAGATACTTTGCCGCAAAACGGCAAAAAAGGGGAAGATAAAGGAAATAAATATTATGCCGCTTATAAAAAGCTTCAGTATTGACGCAGATACGCTTTCACTGATACTTCCGGCAGGGAATGAGAATAATCTTAATCCCTCGCTTGTCGTATCGGCGTTTTTTGAAAATACAGGCTGTCCGTCTGTATTTTACGCAGTCCGGAGAAAAATGCTTTTCGACCGGGAAATGAATCGGTTTGTTTAGAACGGTTGTGATATTTTGAAAAAATGTATTTTTAAGCTTTTGCTGCTTGCGGTGCTGCCGTCGCTGATATTCGGGGGATGCCGCACCGGTAAAGACGTTTCTTCGGTTTATTCTTTGTACGGCGGTTCATCGCAGACCGCCGCGGAAGAGGAAAATACCGTTTCGGAGAATCTGCCGGAGCAAACCCTGAGAGGCACTGTCACAGGTCTTACGGAGCAGGTCATTACAATTTCGTCTGATGACGGGGGACTTTATCTTTTCGCGAGGGACGATTCTGTATTGGATCCTGCGGGAGATACTCTTGAACACGGTGTTACGGTTATACTGACATATATCGGTCGGCTTGAAAAAAACGAAAAGCTGCAGAAGGTGCGGGTTGTAAAAATTTTTGCGGAAAAGCAGGAGGAAGAGTCAAAACAGCAGAATACCTCTCAAGCAGGGTCTTCCGAAACCGCAGGCTCTTCAAAGCCGCAGGAACCCGCTGCCGATTCCGAAAAATCGGAATCAGAACGTATACTTGCCGGTATGTCGCTGGAAGAAAAGGTGGCGCAGATGTTTATTTCGCGCTGTCCTGCAAGCAACGCGGTGCAGGCGGCGCAGCAATATCAGTTCGGCGGCTATATACTTTTCGGGCGCGACTTTAAAAACCGTACCCGCGAGCAGGTGACCGAGAATATAAAAAGCTATCAGGCGGTATCAAAGATACCGATGTTTATCGGAGTCGATGAAGAAGGAGGCACCGTAAACCGCATAAGCATATATAAGGAATTCCGAGCCGTACCGTTCCGGTCTCCGCGCGACCTTTACAATGACGGCGGATTTTCGCTTATACAAAGCGATACCAAAGAAAAATGCGGGCTTTTGAAGTCGCTTGGGATAAATCTCAATTTTGCCCCGGTCTGCGATGTCTCAACCGACCCGAAGGATTATATATATCCGCGTTCCTTCGGCAGGAGCGCGGCAGAAACGGCGGAGTATGTAAAAACCGTTGTAACGGAAATGAACGTAAGCGGCTTAGGCAGCGTTTTAAAGCATTTTCCGGGATACGGCAGCAATGCGGATACCCATGGCGGCATAGCTATAGATGAGCGCAGCCTTGAAAGCTTTAGACAGAACGACTTTCTGCCGTTTAAGAGCGGGATTGCGGCAGGGGCTTCGGCGGTGCTGGTATCCCATAATATTATAAAGGCAATGGATGCCGAACGTCCCGCCTCGCTGTCAAGAACTGTGCATGATATTTTAAGAAATGAACTCGGCTTTAAAGGACTTATAATCACCGATGATCTTTCAATGGGCGCTATAAAGCAGTATACCGGAGGAAACGAGGCGGCAGTAATGGCTGTAGAAGCCGGGAACGATCTTTTATGCTGTACCGATTACGTGAATCAGTACGCGGCAGTGCTCGGTGCAGTGAAATCAGGCAGGATTTCCGAAGAACGCATAAACGAATCGGTGCTGAGGATACTTGACTGTAAAATTTCTCTCGGTATAATTAAGTAACAAAAGAGGTTTTGTTTATGTTCAGGGAATGGTTCAGACAAAACGGGCTTCCGGAGTTGAAGCGCGGTTTTTTTCCGGATATTAACGACCGTTCGGCCTGGGACGGTGTCGAGGAGTTTATTCGTAACGATTATCTTAAAAACGCGGAAAAGTACAGGGGCTTTGACTGGCCGCCCTTAAAGGCGTCTGATTTCAGACGCTTTCATACCGACGGCAACCGCCAATGCTATGAAAAGCCTCATTTTGAGAGGCGTTTTGCCCTTCAGACGCTGGTCATTGCCCAGTGCCTTCTCGGTAAGGAAGATGATACCTACAAGGATGATATAATAAACGGCATTATTGCTGTCTGCGAGGAGTCTTTTTGGGGAGTATCGGCGCACAGCGGACTTCAGGATATCGATGCTCCGTACGGCAAAATGACTGTGCAGAACAGGCTTTATCCGGTTATAGATCTGTTTGCCGCCGAGACCGGAGCTCTTATGTCGTGGACGATGTATCTTTTATCAGACTGCTTCGGTGAGCTTTCGGAGCAAATTTGGGAGCGGGTAAGGTATGAGGTGAAAAGCCGTCTGCTTGAGCCGTTTCAGCGGGAAAACTTTTACTGGTGGATGGGTTTTCGCGGAACTCATATAAATAACTGGAACCCTTGGATAGTGAGCAATATTCTTTCCTGCGCGCTGCTTTGCGAGGATAGTACCAAAAGACTTGAAAACGAGCTGTGGAAAATATTTATCTGCCTTGATAATTATGTGGATTCCCTGCCGGAGGACGGCGGCTGCGATGAAGGACCCGGCTATTGGCGCGTAGCAGGCGGCGCGCTCTTTCAGTCGCTTTACCAGCTTTACCGTGCGTCCGGCGGCAGGATAGACTTTTTCAAAGAGCCTAAAATAAAGCGGATATTCCACTATATTGCCGATGTACATATAGACGGCTCTTATTTCTTTAACTTTGCCGACGGAAGTCATATCGCGGATCGCGGAAGTCTTAGATTTATAGTGGCGCTGTGCGGTAAATATACCGGCGACAGGGCATTGTCGGCCATGGGAATGAGTATGCTTGAGGAATCCCGGAAAGACCCTGCGATTTACCGACCCGAAAGAGATTATTGCTTAAAGGGAATTCTGGAAAAGCTTTTTGAAAAGCTGCCTGATGCGGGAGAGCCGGTCAGCGAGCGGGACGTATATTTGCCGGATTTGCAGCTGGTACGAATGAGGGAGCATACAAGGAGCTCCGACGGGCTTATAATAGGCGCTAAGGGCGGGCATAACGCTGAATCGCATAATCATAATGACGTTGGTTCGTTTATTGTTTATGCAGACGGTAAGCCGGCACTTATAGATCCCGGAGTCGAGACATATACCGCGCAGACCTTCAGCCCAAAACGCTATGAGCTGTGGACAATGCAGAGCTGCTGGCATAATCTTATGACGGTCAACGGTGAAAAGCAGAGGGCCGGCAAATGCTTCTGCGCCGAAAACGCAAAGCTTGAGGTCTGCGGGGAGACGAGTGAATTCAGCGTATCTCTGCAAAAGGCTTATCCCGAAAGCGCGGGGCTTGAGGCGCTTTGCCGCAGTATAAGGCTTGACCGTGCTGCGGGCAGTCTTGCGGTTTCGGACTCATATATTTTTAATTCGGATAAAAACACGGTCGAGCAGTATTTTATTTCCTGTGTAAGGCCGATATTATCCGACGGTGCGGTAAAGCTTGATTTGGGCGGCAGCGGTATAATACTTATATTCGATTCGACGGTATTTTCGGTTGCGGTCGAAGAAAGGCAGATGACTGATCCTAAGCTGCGCGAAGAATGGGGAGACAGCATCTACCGCGTTGTTCTTAAAGCTGAAACCGGCAGAGAATTTTCGCCGGTTTATAAGATTGCAAAAATTTAAATTAACAGCTTCGTGGTGACAGGACGGGCATTACCGGACGATTGTCGGATGCGTAATTTGAACGGCGCGGCCGGAGGTCCGAATAATATGATGACAGGAGAACCGACAAGGCATAAGCCGGAAACTTAAGCCTTGCCGGTTTTAATGCGCTGAATTTATATTATTCTTGACGCGGCGGATAAGATGCATTATAATAGTTGCACACAGCAACAGTTTTATGATGCAACTAATCGGAGGGAATTATGGAGGGAAGAATAAACGAACTTGAAATGCTGCACCGGCTGACAGCGGATTACTGTTCCAAGGTCTCGGCAGAATACGGCTTAAAGTTTTTTCATATCAGATATATACTGGAAATATGCGAAAGCCCGGGAAGGCAGCAGGATTCCTTTGTGCGGCAGCTCAATAAAAGCAGCATCGCGCGGCATATGGCATTTTTGGAGGAAAACGGTTTTATTGAGAGAAAAGCCCGTGAGAATGACCGCAGGGCACTGAAAATATATCCGACCGAAAAATCCAGAATGATATATCCAAAGCTCAGGGCCGCACTGGAAAAATGGGAAGCCGCGCTTACCGGGGATATTTCGGATGAGGAAGACAGGATGCTTGAAAGGGTGCTTTTGAAGCTTAAGCTGAATGCCGAAGGCTTTTTGAACGGAGGAGAAGAATGAAACGGTTACTTAAATATATCAGACCGTTTTATTTATATATAGCGGTCACAATGTTTATAAAATTCTTCGGCACCGTAATGGAGCTTATGATACCGAGCCTGCTTGAGATAATGCTTGACGATGCAGTCCCGGCGGGCGATCGGGCTAAGATACTTTATATCGGCGGCGCGATGCTCCTCTGCGCACTGCTGTCGGTGGCGGGCAATATCACAGCCAACCGTATGTCGGCCAAAAGCGCGGGAGGTGTGACCCTGAAGCTGAGGCATGACCTTTTCGATAAAATAGACCGCCTTTCGGCACGGCAGCTCGACAGCATAACCGTTCCGTCGGCGATATCCCGTCTTACCAGCGATACATATAATGTAAATCAGCTTTTGGCCCGAATGCAGCGGCTGGGAGTCAGGGGTCCGATACTTCTGCTGGGCGGAATAATAATTACTTTGTTTATGAACTTAAAGCTGGCGCTTATTATGATAGCGACTCTGCCGGTGATAATACTGGTAGTATATTTTGTTACGAAAATCAGCGTGCCGCTTTATACAAAACAGCAGAGCGTATTGGATGATGCGGTAAGGGTGGTTCAGGAAAATATAACCGGCATACGTGTGGTTAAGGCGCTTTGTAAGACAGATTATGAAAAAAAGCGCTTTCATACCGTGAACCGGGAGCTGTGTGAGACCGAGCGCAGGGCAAGCGGCGTAACGGCTGTTACAAATCCCGCGACCTCGCTGATACTTAACCTTGCGCTGACGGCGGTAATACTGGCCGGCGCCGTCGGGGTCAACAGCGGGGAAATGCAGCCCGGCGTGATACTTTCGTTTCAAAGCTATTTTACAATGATACTCAATGCAATGCTCGGCGTCACGCGTATTTTCACTATGTGGACCAAGGGCGAGGCGAGCGCCAACCGCGTGGCAGATGTGCTTGAAACGGAAGACGAGCTGACGGCCGAGAAAACCGACACCTCTTCGGAAGAATATGCGGTTGAATTTAAAAATGTCAGTTTTTCGTATAACGGTGTAAAAGATAATCTTTCAAATATCAGCTTTGCTTTAAGACCGGGACAGACTCTCGGCATCCTCGGACCGACGGGTTCGGGCAAAACCACCGTTTTAAGTCTGCTTATGCGGTTTTATGAGGTGGACGGCGGCGGGATATACATAAACGGCAGGAATATAAAAAGTATACCTGAGAATGAACTGCGTAAAAAATTCGGAGTGGTCTTTCAGAACGATTTCGTAATGGAGGGCGGACTCGGAGAAAATATACGCTTTTTCCGTGATATTGACCAAAACAGCCTTGAAAGCGCAGCGGAAAACGCTCAGGCGGATTTTATCCGTGAAAAGGAAGGCGGAATGGCTTACGAGGCGGCGGTCAGGGGGAACAATCTTTCGGGAGGGCAGAAGCAGCGCCTGTTTATCGCAAGGGCACTTGCCGGAAATCCGGAAATACTTTTGCTGGACGACGCCTCGAGCGCTCTTGACTACCGTACCGACGCGGCGCTGCGCCGCGCGATAGCAAGAAACTATACAGATTCCACTAAGATTATCATAGCCCAGAGGGTAAGCTCGGTTATGAATTCAGATTATATACTTGTGCTTGATGAAGGCAGGGAGATAGGCTTCGGAACTCATGAAGAGCTGCTTAAAAGCTGTGAAATGTACCGAAGCATAGCGGAAACACAGATGAGCTTGTCGGAGGCGGGGAATAATGGCTAATCCGGGAATGATAGGCGGGGGAAGAATGTCCCGCGGGGAAATCAGCGGCGACCGCCGCAGGTCGTTCGGAGGCACCAAACAAAAAAAGTCGGTAATTTTGCTGAGAATATGGCGTTATCTCGGAAAAAGGAGACTGCTCGTTATACTTGCACTGGTCCTTTCGGCGGTTTCGAGCATACTTGGGCTGTGGGGTCCTAAGATTTCGGCAGACGCCATAAATAATATAGAACAGGGGCCCGGGAAAATCGATTTTGAGCTGATAATCCGCTGCGTGGCAATGATGCTGGTGCTTTATCTTTTGTCGGCCGTTTTTTCATATCTGTTATCAATGACTGTCATAAGGCTTTCGCGATCGGTCGCCGGACAGATGCGCAAGGACGTGTTCGATAATCTTATGCGTCTGCCGGTCGGATTTTTCGATAAGTACCAGACCGGCGATATTATAAGCGTAATAACATATGATGTGGATACGGTTAATCAGTCTATATCTTCGGATCTTTTCCAGATTTTGCAGACCGTAATATCTGTTATAGTTTCGTTCGTAATGATGGCGGTCATAGCTCCGAAGCTTTTGGTGGTATTTATTTTTACGATACCGGCTATAATATTCTTTACCAAGTATATAACTAAAAAGGTTCAGCCGCTTTTCCGCCGCAGAAGCGCTCAGTTAGGTCTCCTTAACGGTTTTACCGAGGAAATGATAAACGGGCAGAAGACCACCAAGGCTTACGGCCGTGAGGAGCAGGTGCTTGAGGAGTTTGAAAAACGGAATTTAAGCGCTGTAGACGCTTATACGAAAGCGGAGGCCAACGGAACTATTGTCGGCCCTACTGTCACGATGATAAACAATATTTCGCTTGCGCTGGTCTGCACGCTCGGTTCGCTGTTTTATCTGACGGGCGGCATACGTCTCGGGGATCTTTCCGGTTTTATACAGTATTCCAGGCGGTTTTCCGGGCCGATAAGCGAGGTCGCCAACATAATAGGCGAGCTGCAAAGCGCTTTCGCCGCTGCCGAACGCGTCTTTATGCTTATTGATGCCGTACCTGAGCGGGAGGATGCGGCTGACGCCGCAGAGCTTAAGAATGTTGAGGGCAGCGTCAAAATAGATAATATAACATTCGGCTATGACCCGGGCAAGCCGATAATAAAGAATTTTTCGCTTGAGGCAAGGCCCGGGTCGCTGGTCGCAATAGTAGGACCTACCGGCGCAGGAAAAACCACGATTATAAATCTGCTTATGAGGTTTTACGATGTTCAGAGCGGCAGCATTTCGGTAGACGGCATACCGATAAAGCGTATTAAGCGGGATTCACTGCGCTCGGCGTACAGTATGGTTTTGCAGGATACCTGGCTTTTTCACGGCACTGTGTTTGAAAACATAGCCTACGGCAGGGAAGGAGCCACACTTGAAGAGGTGCAAAACGCGGCCAAAGCCGCTAAAATACATAATATGATAACCTCTCTTCCAAAGGGCTATGATACG
The DNA here is from genome assembly GCA_900554525.1 of uncultured Oscillospiraceae bacterium. Taxonomy (GTDB): domain Bacteria; phylum Bacillota; class Clostridia; order Oscillospirales; family Acutalibacteraceae; genus UBA737. The sequence goes on from USHL01000054.1 coordinate 7,911, forward strand.
GTTCTGAGCGATAATGCCAGCAACCTTTCAAAAGGTCAGAAGCAGCTTTTGACCATTGCCCGTGCAATGCTTGCCGAAAGCCATATGCTGATTCTCGATGAGGCAACCTCAAATGTGGATACAGATACAGAACGCCGTATACAGGATGCGATGCTGGCGCTTATGCGGGGAAAGACCTGTTTTGTGATAGCGCACAGGCTTTCCACAATAAGGAATGCCGACGTTATACTTGTTATTAACGACGGCAATGTTGTTGAGCAGGGGACGCACGATTCGCTTATGGCTGAAAAAGGTTTAGATCGGAAGAGCACA
>USHL01000055.1 GCA_900554525.1 uncultured Oscillospiraceae bacterium
CGCCGGGAGACCAGTAACCGCGGTTTCAAGTACACCGCCGACGCTGTCGCCTTCATTTTTTGCGGCAATGATTGCGCTTTTCATTTTCTCTTCAGCTGAAGACTCAAGCACTGCAAAGCTCTTGCCGGCAAGAAGTTCTATATCCTCAGGAATATTACCGAACGCACGGTCGCTTATACCGGCGCACCGCACGATATGTGTGCCGATATATATACCTTTGCCTTTAAGGGCGGATATCGCTATTGCTCCCGCCGCGACCAGACTAGCAGTTATACGCCCGCTGAAATGTCCGCCGCCGCGGTAATCCTCAAAGCCATGATATTTGGCATAAGCCGTAAAATCCGCATGTCCCGGGCGCGCCTTGTTTCTCAGCTCGCTGTAATCCTTGGATTTAGTATTCTCATTCGGTATTACTATACATATAGGCGTTCCGGTAGTATATCCGTTGAAAACACCGCTTTCAATCGCAAAATTATCTTCCTCGCTGCGAGGAGTGGATATTTCTCCGGCAGGTCTTCTGAGCGAAAGCTGCGCACGGATAAAATCCTCATCTACCCTGATTCCCGGAGCCAGGCCGTCTATTACCGCGCCTACCGCCGCGCCATGGCTTTCGCCGAAAAGAGTTACGGCTACCGATGAGCCGAAGGTATTTTTCATTTCAGCGCCTCCCTGATGCTTTCTGCAAAATCCTCAAATTTCAGTGTTTTAAGCTCGTACTTACCAATTTCCGGCACATAAACCACGGTTATGCTGCCGCCGGACAGCTTTTTGTCATGCCGCATAGCGGATATAAGCTGCTCGGCGGGAAAGCCGCATTCTGTCGGCAGCTTCAGCTTTTCAAGCACAGGCAGAAGTCTTTTCCGCACCCTTTCGCTGCACATCGGCAGCATACCGATTGCCACACATTCGCCATGGTAAAGCTCGCGCAGATTATTTTCACTCTCAACGGCATGAGCCAGCGTGTGACCGAAATTAAGTATTTTTCTCAGTCCGCTCTCTTTTTCGTCCTGCTCAACAACATATTTCTTGATTTTAAGCGAACGCTCGATTATTTTATCTATACTCGCTTTAATATCCCCGTTTTCGAATATACCGAACAGCTCTCCGTCGCTTGTAAGGGACATTTTAACCGATTCGGCAAGACCGTTTGAAATCTGTCTTTCAGGAAGCGTCGAAAGCGTATCGGGGTCTATAATCACTGCCTTCGGCGGATAAAAAGCGCCTACAATATTCTTATAGCCCTCGAAATCCACAGCCACCTTGCCGCCTATCGATGAATCCACCTGTGAAAGCACTGTGGTGGGTATATTGTAAAAATCAATTCCGCGCATATAGCTTGCCGCCGCAAAGCCGGCCAGGTCCCCAACCACGCCGCCGCCGACAGCGGCCACACAGTCGGTTCTTGTAAATTCATTTTTCACCATTTCGGAAAGCAGATATTTATATGTATCAAGACTTTTGGTCGGCTCGCCCTCCTTAACCGTAAATATAAACGGTTCGGCGCACTGCACAGCCAGCGTTTCGGCGTATTGTACCGGCACTCCGCTGTCGGTGACAATGAGCACCTTGCGCTTAAGGTCGATAAGCTCTCCTGCTTTTTCAAGCGTTCCGCGCTCAAGAAATATATCGTATTTTCCGTTTGAAGTTTTAACAGGCAAAACCATTTCAATCACCGTTCAGAATTATTTCTTTTTCAAAGCTGCCGACTATCCTTATATCCCTGCATTTTTCTTTCAGCTCCGCAAGCATTTTTTTGCCCTTTTCGCTGTGGATATCGCCCTCGCCCTCGGCGTAAAAGTAATAGCTCCAGATAAGCTCCTTTGTCGGACGGCTCTTAAGCGCCCGCAGATTGAAGCCGTTGTCGCCTATTGCCGAAACCGCTCTGCCGAGTGAGCCTGCATCGTTTGATACTGTAAACACCATGATAAACTGATTGTCAGCAGGACTGTGATCCTTCGGAGTCCTTGAAAAAACCGCAAATCTCGTTGTATTGCTGCTGCTTTCATTTATATGAGCCTCAAGCTTTTTAAGCCCGAATTTTTCGGCCGCTTCCCCGCTGGCAATAGCAGCGGTATCATGCCTGCCGAGCTCCGCCACCTGCTTGGCCGCCACAGCGGTATTGACCGCCTCCACCGCCTCAAAGCCATGACGGCGGATATATTCCGCACACTGACCGAGCGCCTGCGGGTGACTTATGACACGTTTTACCTCGTCCATTGTAGTACCCTTGACAGCCAGCAGATTCTGAACAACCTCTATATCGTAAATACCGTTTATGTAAAGCGAGCCGAAGAAGGTCAGATCCATAACCTGCCCGACGTCGCCGTTATAGCTGTTTTCAATTGGCAGTATCACACAGTCGCACTCGCCGTTCACGACCGAATCGTATGCCGATTTGAAGTCGGGATATGCAACAGCGTTGCCGTCAGGAAAGATTCTGTTCGCGGCAATGTTGGCAAACGCGCCCTCCACTCCGCTGAAAGCCACCTTCATGCCCTCCAGCAGACGGTGCTGGTAGCTTTTGGAAAGCTCCATATTATATTGAAGAAAATTCACATAATAGGACCTGAGCTGTTCGTTTTCAATAAGCTTGGAATTGCGCTTGATGACTTCGGCCTCACGGGCGGCATCGGTAACGCGCATACCGCTCTGTCTTTTATATTCGGCAACCTTTTTTACCGCCGACATACGCTCGGCAAAAAGCTCGGCCATTTTTTTATCTATTTCATTTATCGACTGCCTTGCAGCATCCAAATCTGTCATTATTTTCACACCTTATATTCTTCTATAAGCGCCTTGAAGGCGGTAAGGGACCGTTCTATCTGACTGCGGCTCACGCAGTAGGATATTCTCACATAGCCCTCAAATCCGAAATCGTCGCCCGGCACCAAAAGCAGCTCGTATTTTTTTGCTTTTTCGCAAAATGCATTGGCATCCGGCTCAGGTGACCTCACAAACAAATAAAACGCACCGTCGGGGCGCACTGTATCGTAGCCGAAGCTTACAAGCGAATCATAAAGCAGTCTGCGGTTTTTATCATAAGCGTCTATATCGGCGGTCTCGTTGATACATTCCGCAACCGTATACTGCAAAAGACTCGGCGCGCAGACATATCCCAGCGCTCTGCCCGCCCCGCAGACGGCGGCGTATATATCCCCGCTGTTCGGTGCCAGCGGAGAAACGAATATGTAGCCTATTCGTTCTCCCGGCAGCGACAGCACCTTGCTGAACGAATAACAAACTATAGTATTATCGTAAAATTCGGGTATATACGGCACCTCGGCGCCGCCGTAAACCAGCTCACGGTAAGGCTCGTCGGCAATAATGAAAATGTCGCCCCCGTATTCCTTTTGCTTTCCCGAAAGCATTTCCGCAAGCTTTTTTACAGTATCTTCCGAAAATACCGCTCCGGACGGATTATTCGGAGAATTAACAATAACCGCCTTTGTCTTAGGGGTAACCGCTTTTTCAAGAGCAGCTAAATCAATCTGAAAATCCGTTTCACGGCATTTAACAGCAACCACCTTTGCGCCTGCCTTTTCGGCAAAAACACGGTATTCCGGGAAAAAAGGCGCGAGCACTATAACCTCGTCGCCGGGATTAACAAGCGCGGTAAGAGTAATTGTAAGCGATGCCGCCGCTCCGCAGGTCATATAAATCAAGTCCGGATTCGCGGAAAACCCGAACTTACGGCAGATGCTCTCCGCCACGGAAGTTCTTACGCTCAAATCCCCCTGCGCCGAGGTATATCCATGAAGCGCCACAGGATCCTTTTGCTCAAGCAGGCGTTTCATAACCTCCGTAACCTTTTCAGGCGCGGGTATGCTCGGGTTTCCGAGACTGAAATCGAAAACATTTTCTGCGCCTATCTCCGCCTTTCGCCGTTTTGCATATTCAAATATCTCGCGTATCACCGAACGCTTCTTGCCGAGACCGACCATTTCTTCAGCTATCATATTACTGCTCCGTTTCATCTAAAATAAAGCCCGCAACACGCTCAACGCCTTAAAGGCATGAGTGATTGCGGGCTGACCGTACATATAAGACAAAGCCGCGTTTCAGGCTTTGCAGGCGCACAGACAGTCCGTTTCGCAATAATAAAATCGATAAGTAAAACCGAACATTCTGTCCACCCTTTTCTAAATTTCAAATTAAATAAATTTTACCGCATTTTTAAACATTTGTCAACATTTAATTGCAACAATAACTTTATCGATTTAAAGCTTTAAACTGGTAAAATCATTCAATAACCAGTTCCTTAATAGACCTCATCTGATAATCCACATTCTTTAAAAGATGCTGATTCTTAAGCGCGACCGCCGCTCCCTTGACCACCGAATGTGCCGGATCCTCCAAAAGATGCACCTCAACGCCGATATACTCAGATATCCTCTGCGCCATGCCGTTAAGCTGCGCTCCGCCTCCCGTAAGGTAAAGACCGTCAGCGGTTATATCGGCCACCAGATCCGGGTCGGTGCGGTTTAGCACCTGACGTATGGCATTGCATATGGTATCAACCGTTTCGCTTATAGCGTCAAATACTTCACCGGAAGATATCTCAAAGCTTTCCGGAAGCCCCGAAAACACATTGCGACCTTTAGCTACAATGGCAATCTCAATATCACGCTTCACAGCCGAGCCGACACGTATCTTAATCATTTCGGCCGTAAGCGGGCCAATTTCTATATTATATTCCTTACGGACATATCTGATAATCTGTGTATCGAAATCAGAAGACGCAGTCTTAAAAGAATCACAGACCGCAATACCTCCGAGAGATATAACCGCTATATCGGTTGTCCCGGCGCCTATATCGACGACAAGCGTACCCTTAGGAACCGAAAAATCAAGTCCCAACCCAAACGCGACCGCAAGCGGGCCCTCAATGACGGATATATTTCTGCCTCCCGCCGACTCAACAACATTCGCCAGCGAATGATGCTGAAGCTCGGTAAGACCGGCAGGCAATGTTGCCATTATCCTGGGTCTTAGAATACGGCTGCCGAAAGCCTGCTGCATATAATTTTTAAGCATAATCTCAGCAATATCGTAATCCGAAATGACCCCGTGCTCTATCGGAGTAACACAGACAAGACTGTCTGGCGTCCGTCCGATAGTCTGCTTAGCCTTTTCCCCGAAATATACCGGCTCCCAGGTTTCGGCGTCGACCGTAACCACATTAGGAAGCTCAAGCACTATTTTTGAGCTGGAAAATATAACGGTTTTAGAAGAGCCTAAATCTATTCCTATATCTGTTGCCATAATTATCCTTTCCGTTTTCAGCTATGTATATATTAATTATACCTTTTTCTCGGTTCGATTACCAGTATTATTTTCAGTTTTTCGCCGTTTTGTTATAAGTCCCGTCACACACCAAATCTCACTGCATCCCGAAAAGAGGAGGACACGCGTACATTCATCAAGTGTGGCGCCGGTAGTCTTTATGTCGTCAACCAGCAGCAATGTCCTGCCGGCATTGTTCGAGCGGCAGTAATACCTGCCGCGTACGCTTTCAAAGCGCGCGCCGTATCCCAGCTCATGCTGCACCGTGCCTGATTTCCCGCAGTGCAGTATATCTTTATAAAACGGAATTTTCAGAAGCTTTGCCAGCTTTTCTGCAAGTATTTCGCTTTGATTAAAGCCGCGGCGCATTTTTTTGAATCTTGACATAGGCACACTGCAAACACCGTCAAAAGAAATATTACGGTATTCGCTTATTACCGCCAGAGCCATTTTTTCAGCGAAAAAATCGGCGGCGTTCATTTTGCGTCCGAATTTAAAGGCGTACATTGCCCGCTGAGCCGCACCTGAATTTTCAAAGGGAGCGATACAGCCCTTAAAGCGGAAAATACGTTTTTTGCATTCGCAGCTTCTTTCCGGCAAACCGCAGTGTATACAGCGAATATCCGGATCACACACTTCAAGCGAAGCCATACAGTATTTGCAAAGATATTCTGTGTCTGGGATTATCTCTCCGCAGGAAATACAGGCTTTAGGAAAAAACGCCGATTTAACGGTTTTCCATATTGTTTCAAAAACTTTCATTTACACTGTTTTCTTTTAAAAACTCCTTTAGAAGAGTGTACCTCAAGGCCTTTTTATCATTCGATGCCATTTCATTCCAGACGAAATCGCTCCCCACTATTATCAGCAGCTTTTTGGCCCGTGTAACCGCAGTATAGAGCAAATTTCGGTATTTTAACTTTTGAGGCACATCAATAAGCGGAAGTATCACACAGTCGTACTCACTGCCCTGACTCTTATGCACTGTCACTGCATAAGCCAACTCAATCTGACCTAAATCTTCCGAGAAATAGGTCACAACACGGTCGTCAAATCTCACCTTTAAAATACCGCCGCGTACATCTATATCGGTCACATAGCCGACATCGCCGTTAAAAACACCCGACCCGTATTCGCCGTTATCCCGCTGATACTGTAAATCGTAGTTATTTTTTATCTGCATGACCTTATCGCCCCTGCGCAGATAAAAGCCCTTAAATGCAAGCTGAGGCTCACCGCTGTTATGCGGATTAAGAGCAGCCTGAAGCAGATTATTAAGATTTACCGTGCCGGCCTCCAGAAGCCTTGAAGGGCAGAGCACCTGTATATCCTTTACGGGATCAAAACCGTAAGCCGCAGGCAGACGCTCGTTTACAAGCTCCAAAACCGTACGGCATACCTCGCCGCCGTCAAACCGTTTAAGAAGAAAACAATCCGAATCCTTTTTTGAAAAATCCGCCGGTGTTCCGTCGATTATCGCATGGGCATTTGTTACTATCTGACTTTGACTTGCCTGCCGAAATACCCTTTTAAGCCTTATGGACGGGAAAGCTCCGGAGGCAAGGATATCGTTCAGGATGTTGCCCGCGCCAATACTCGGAAGCTGGTCGGAATCGCCCACCAAAATTATGCGGCAGGAAAGCCTGAGCGCCTTTAAAAGATTATCGAACAGCAGCGCGTCTATCATAGAGGACTCGTCCACTATAATAACATCGCAGGAAAGCGGATTTTTTTCATTGCGTGCAAACTGACGCTGCTCTCCGTCCATCCACTCGACCTCCAGAAGCCGGTGTATAGTCTTTGCTTCACGGCCTGTAAGCTCGGTCATACGCTTAGCAGCCCTGCCGGTCGGAGCGGCAAGCTCTATATTAAGCTCCCTGCCCTCAAACAGCTTTATTATAGCGTTAAGTGTGGTGGTTTTGCCCGTCCCCGGACCGCCGGTCAAAATCAGTATTCCGCTTTCAAATGCCTCAGAAATCGCCTGACGCTGCAGCTCTTCAAATTTGATGCCAAGCTTTCTTTCAACATTATCTATCTCCAGCTCATCAGCCGTAAGCTGTCGGCCGGCGTATCTCCTTACCGCCGAAAGCCTTGCGGCAATATGCTCTTCGGCGTCAAAATACAGCGGTATCGAAATATACTCTGTACCGTCTATCATTTTAGATTTGAGCCTGAAAGCCTCTTTCAGCCTGTCCAGACTGCTCTCCACTGTTTCTGCCCTGCAGCCGAGCAGCTTTACCGCCACCTCGGAAAGTTTTGTGCGCGGAAGACAGGTGTGTCCGTTGGCCAGATTTTTCCTCAGCACATACTCAACACCCGCCGAAACCCTCAGTTCGCTGTCTCGGTCAAAAGACAGATCTGCGGCAATATCCTCCGCCGTTTCAAAACGAAAGTCTATACCCTCTTCACAGAGCGCATAAGGATTGCTCCTTATAATATCGGCCGACCTTGCGCCGAAACGGCGGTATATGTTAAGACATTTATCCGGCGTAACGCTGTATTTTGAAAGCATAAGCATTATATCTCGCACACCGTACTGCTTGTTGTACTCCTCTGATATGGCAAGCGCCTTTGAAAGAGATATACCCTTTATAATGCTCAATTCCTCCGGACGGTTCTGGATGACCTCAAGCGATTCTTCACCGAACCGCTCGACAATTCTTCCCGCTGTGCTCGGTCCCACTCCGCGTATGGCGCCAGAAGAAAGATAGCGCAGTATTGCCGCGGCATTCTGCGGCGCCCTGCGTTCAAAGCTCTCAGCCTTGAACTGCCTTCCGTAGGACGGATGCACCGTATATACACCTGTAAATTCAGCGGCATCCCC
>USHL01000056.1 GCA_900554525.1 uncultured Oscillospiraceae bacterium
GCTGAACCCCGAAAGCAATATAATAGAGCTTGCTGCAAGGCAGGATTACGAAGGCTTTTATGAGGAGGAAATACTTACAAGAAAGCTGATGACCTATCCGCCCTACTGCGATATATGCTTGGTCGCGGCGCAGGCCGAAAGGCGCGAGGCGGCCGAAAAAGCGATAAACATTATTTTTTCCCGTATAAAGGAAACGGTTGAAGGCAGGGAAAATAAGATTAAAATGATAATTTTGGGCCCGGCGCCTGCGTCGATACCGCGGGTTAACGGCAAATACCGTTTCAGAATGATAATAAAATGCCGCGGGAACCGGGATTTCAAGGCACTGATAAGATGCGCGCTTGAGGAAAAGCTTCCCGCGGGTGCCGTTGCCTGGGCTGATATGAATCCGGAAACGGTAATATAGGAGGAGCGTCAATGGCAATCAGGAATATTGTAAAACTCGGAGACGACATTTTAAGAAAAAAATGCCGTACGCAGTTGGAATTTGATGAAAAACTTGCTATGATACTTGACGATATGGCAGACACTATGTATGCCGCGGAGGGCGTCGGGCTTGCCGCGCCGCAGGTGGGAATACTCCGCAGATACTGTATAGTAGATGTCGGGGACGGGATCATCGAGCTGATAAATCCGGTTATTGAAAAACAGAGCGGCTTGCAGTGCGGTCAGGAGGGCTGCCTCTCTATTCCGGGCAGATACGAGGATGTCAAAAGACCTATGAAGGTAACGGTAAGGGCACAGGACCGTAACGGAAATACCTTTACAATAAAGGCCGAGGGCTTTAAGGCACGCGCTATGTGCCATGAAATCGACCATCTCGACGGCGTGCTTTATATTGACAGAATAGCAAAATGAAAAAAGCTTTCTTGATATTATCGATGATATTTGCCGCTGCTTCCGTTTTGGGTGTGATATATGTAATTTTGCACCGCGGCGAGGCAAATGCCGGATACGCAGTAATACCGATGGTATTCTGTCTGGCTTTTTTAACTGCATTCCGTGCAAAGAAATAATTTTGATTCTGCTTTTGCAGGTGAACGAATTTAACATTAAAGTAAGTGATGAAGTAATTATTGTAAATTTAAGACGCCGAACGGCGCTTTGGAGAAATTTATGAAGATTGTTTTTATGGGAACGCCTTCTTATGCGGTCAAAACGCTTGAGGCGCTGATAAACGCAGGGCATGAGGTAGCGGCGGTTTTTGCTCAGCCGGATAAGCCGGTTGGAAGGAAGCATATTCTGACGGCGCCGCCGGTCAAGGTTTGTGCCGAGATGTATGGTATACCTGTATACCAGCCGGTCACATTAAAGGACGGCACTGCGGAGGAAATCTTGAAAAAGCTGGCTCCTGATGTCATTGCAGTGGTAGCATACGGCAAAATACTGCCCGCTGCCGTCCTTAAAATACCCAAATACGGCTGCATAAACGGTCATGCGTCATTGCTTCCGAAATACCGCGGTGCCTCGCCGATACAGTGGTGCATAGTCTCCGGAGAGAAGAAAACCGGCGTTACTACTATGCTTATGGACGAGGGAATGGATACCGGTGATATCCTTGAAACCGCAGAAACCGAAATAGGCGCGGAGGAGACCGCCGATGCGCTGTTTGAAAGGCTGTCGGTTATAAGCGCAGAGCTTATGGTATATACCCTTGAAAAGCTGGCACGCGGGGAATTGACGCCGCGCCGGCAGTGCGAATCCGAGGCGACATATGCGCCGATAATCAAAAAGGAAATGGCGTTTATAGACTTTAAAAAATCCGACGCCGAGGAAATATGCTGTGCCGTAAGGGGCTATTATTCCTGGCCCTGCGCTTATTTCTTTCTCGGCGGAAAACGGATAAAGGTAATAAAGGCGGAAAATGCAGGAAAAGCTTCAAGCCCGGCAGGTACGGTGATATCGAGCCGCGGTGAGCTGGTTATTGCCTGCAGGAACGGCACGGCGGTACGGCTTCTGACTGTCCAGCCGGAGGGCTCAAAGCCGATGACAGCGACGCAGATGCTCTGCGGCAGGCCTCTGCCTGAGGGCACGGTAATCGGTGAAGATAATGGCTGACGCACGGAAGCTTGCGGTAAACGCGCTTTTAAAGGTTGAGACCGACGGAGCGTATTCAAATATAACGCTAAATAACATATTTAAGCAGAACGATGCTTCTTCAGAGGAAAAGGCGCTTGCTTCGGCGATATTTTACGGTGTGCTGGAGCGCAGAATAACGCTTGATTATATTCTTTCATCCTGCGTCAGAAAACCGCTCGCAAAGACCGAGCCGTTTACTCTGACGGTGCTGCGCTCGGCGCTTTATCAGATAATGTATATGGCAAAGATACCTGATTCCGCGGCGGTCAACGAGGCGGTGAAGCTTATAAAGCATTCGCGTGAGAGCCGAAATGCCGGCTTTGTAAATGCCGTACTGAGAGCAGCTCTGCGCTCGGAGCATAAACTGCCTGACGGAGCTTCTGCCAAAGCTTTAAGCGTGCGTTATTCGGTTGCCGAATGGATAGCCGAAAGCCTTATTTCCGATTACGGCGCAGAAACTGCCGAAATGCTTTTGCGGGAGTCCTTAAAGCCCGCGCCGATTACGCTGCGTGTCAACACGCTCAAGACTTCCGTACCTGCGCTGGCAAAGGAGCTTGAAAGCCGCGGGATACCGGCGGCCGCGGGTGATATAGGCGGGCTTCTTTATCTTGAAAAGGGGATGGATATAGCCTCGTCGGATTTATATAAGCAGGGCTTTTTTCATGTACAGGATGCGGCTTCACAGAAAGCGGTGTCTGTTCTGGCGCCGAAGGCGGACGAAAGACTTCTTGATCTCTGCGCCGCACCCGGCGGCAAGAGCTTTACCGCGGCGGAGCTTATGGAAAACCGCGGCGAGGTGATTTCATGCGACCTTTATGAACAGCGTGTCAGGCTTATTTCCGAATCGGCCGCAAGACTGGGGCTCAGTATTATAAGGACCGCGGTATCCGACGCTTCTGTATACGATCCGTCATTCGGGGAATTCGATTGTGTGCTGTGCGATGTACCCTGTTCAGGGCTCGGCGTTATGCGACGCAAGCCGGAAATAAAGTATAAGTATGCAGACGGGCTTGACGAGCTTGCAGAAATTCAGTATAATATACTTTGCACGGCGGCAAAGTATTTAAAAAAAGGCGGCAGACTTCTTTACTCCACCTGTACTTTGAGACGGGAGGAGAATGAAGGGGTTGTAAATCGCTTCCTGAACGAGTATAATGAATATAATAAAATGTATGAATATACCTTTATGCCGCATATTGATAAAACAGACGGTTTTTACTGTGCACTGCTTGGAGCCTAAGGGGGAACAGCCTCATTTTGGATAAAGCCGATATAAAATCAATGTATTATGAAGAGCTTGAGGCTTATTTAAGCGAGCTTGGCGAGCCGAGATTCCGCACAGAGCAGCTTTTCAGGTGGCTGCATACGGGTGCCGCGGATTTTTCCGTTATGACAAATCTTCCTGCCTTGCTGAGGGATAAGCTGTCTGAGCGTGCGTATATAGCCGGTGTAAAAGCAGTAAAAAGGTTTTGCTCACAGCTTGACGGTACGGTAAAATACCTTTATAAGCTTTATGACGGTGAGTATATCGAATCTGTGCTTATGAAGTATGAGCATGGCTATACGGTTTGTATTTCCACACAGGTGGGCTGCCGTATGGGCTGCAGCTTCTGCGCTTCGGGCATAAACGGCCTGACACGGAATCTGACCGCTTCCGAAATGCTTTCACAGATAACGGCGGCAGAGAGAGATAATAATATACGTGTTTCAAATGTCGTTATGATGGGAATGGGCGAGCCGCTTGATAATTTTGAAAATTCGGTGCGCTTTTTAAGGCTTGTGTCGGACGGCAGGGGTCTTAACATAGGGCTCAGGCATATTTCGCTTTCCACCTCCGGGGTGGTAAGCGGTATCCAAAGGCTTAAAGAATACAATTTCCCGATAACGCTTTCGGTTTCACTGCATGCGCCGAATGACAAAATCCGCAGTTCGATAATGCGGGTAAACAGAAAATGGAATGTTTCGGAACTGCTTCAGGCATGCAGGGAATACCAGCGGGTCACAGCAAGGCGGATTTCTTTTGAGTACGCTCTTATTGAGGGAGTCAACGATTCCGAAGACTGTGCCGATGAGCTTGCACGGCGGCTTCGCGGGATTATGTGCCATGTAAATCTGATACCGGCCAATCCCGTTAAGGAAAACAGTTTTAAAAAGCCGGATAAGGTGAAAATAAGTCATTTCAGGGATATGCTTATTAAGAAAGGTATAAACGCTACGGTGCGGCGGACGCTCGGAGCAGATATAGACGCTTCCTGCGGTCAGTTAAGACAGCGGATAAAGGAGAGTGAAAGCCTTTGAGGATTTTCAGCAAAACCGATACGGGGCTTGTGAGGACAACAAATCAGGATTCATACTTCGCCGGTGAGATTGCCGAAAACGCGGTTTTCGCGGTGCTTTGCGACGGAATGGGCGGCGCCAATGCCGGCAATATCGCAAGTGAAACGGCAGTAAAGCGTATCTACGAATATGTAAACAAGTCCTATCGAAAAAATATGTCGGCGCAGGATATTGAAAAGCTGCTTAAAAACGCTGTTGTAAGCGCTAATATCGAGCTTTACGATATGTCGGTAAACAATCCGGCCCTTTCGGGTATGGGTACGACTGCGGTGCTTGCTCTGGTCCGGAACGGTTATGCGGTAATGGCCCATGTAGGCGACAGCAGAATATATCTTGTCAACGATGATATAAAGCAGCTTACGCGCGACCATTCCGTGGTGCAGTCGCTGATTGAAAGCGGCAAAATAACGCCTGAGGATGCAAAGGTGCATCCTCGTAAAAATGTTATAACCCGCGCTGTCGGCGCAGAAGAGGAAATCACGGTTGATACTGCGGGACTTGCCTTAAGCCCCGGAGATACCCTTATGCTTTGCAGTGACGGTCTTACCAATTATTTGGAAACCGAAGATATATTAAACATATTTAAAAGCACGGATATTGAAAACATTCCTTCGGCGCTGGTGGACGCGGCAAATGCCGGCGGCGGAGGAGACAATATAACCGTTGTCACTGTTACCGAGTAACGGCAGAAAGGAAAAGGTATATGGATAAGTATGTAGGAAAACGTCTTGACGGCAGATATGAAATTCAGGAGATCATAGGCGTCGGCGGGATGGCGGTTGTTTACAAAGCGTATGACAATCAGGAAAACCGGATAGTGGCTATTAAAATCCTGAAAGAGGAATTTGTTTCCAACGAGGAATTCCTGCGCCGCTTTAAAAATGAATCCAAGGCTATTGCGATGCTTTCACATCCGAATATTGTCAGGGTGTTCGACGTCAGCTTCGGCGACCTCATTCAATATATCGTTATGGAATATATTGAGGGAATCACTTTGAAGGAGTACATCGAACGGCAGGGCAGCCTTCGCTGGAAGGACGCGGTGCACTTCACGCTTCAGATACTGAAAGCCCTTCAGCATGCCCACGATAAGGGCATAATCCACCGTGATGTCAAGCCGCAGAATATAATGGTGCTGAGCGACGGAACTATCAAGGTGACCGATTTCGGTATTGCGCGGCTTGCACGTTCGGAACAGCGCACCATAACCGACAAGGCGATAGGCTCTGTGCATTATATCAGCCCCGAACAGGCGCGCGGCGAGCGCACGGACGAAAGGGCGGACATTTATTCTGTCGGCGTTATGCTCTATGAAATGCTGACAGGCAAGCTGCCTTTTCAGGCGGAAAGCGCCGTCTCGGTGGCAATCATGCAGCTTCAGCGTGAGCCTCAGCTCCCGACCGAGATAAACGGTTCGATCCCGCTCGGGCTCGAGCAGATTACGATGCATGCTATGCAGAAGAACCCGGAGCGCCGCTATCAGTCGGCGGCCGAGATGCTTTACGATCTGAGTCAGTTCAGAAAAGACCCTTCACTGACATTTGATTATTCCTATTTTGTAGATGACGCGCCGACTAAATTTGTCGCTCCCGTCGACGATTACGATATGCCGCCGTCAGCTCCGGGCGATGAGGCGGAGGTCAAGGAAAAGAATAATATGATACCCATTCTTGCGGGTATTGCGGTGACGCTGGTCGTGGCAATAATAGTGCTTGCGGTGATGTTTATACCTAAGCTTTTCTCGGACACCGGCGAGGAAATAGAATGTCCGAAATTTATCGGCCAGAAATATGAGGATGTAAAGGATAACGAGGAGTATAAGGAAAACTTTGTCTTTGAGCCGGAATGGCAGGAAAACTCCGAATATGAATACGGATATATTTTTGAGCAGTCAAAGGCAGAGGGGCAGAAGCTTAAAAAGGGCGCTACCATAACCCTTACTATCAGTCTCGGGCAGACTACCAAAAAAGTGCCTGATGTATATGGCAAAAGCGAGGCGGCGGCTGTTTCGGAGCTTAAGTCCAACGGCTTCCAGGTTAAGACCGCCGAAATACCGAGTGAGGACGTTGAAAAGGGAATGGTTGTAAGAACCGAGCCCGCACGTACTACCGTTGTCGCCGAGGGAGAGGAGATAACCGTTTATATCAGCTCCGGCAAAGAGGTGAAAAATGTCGACGTTCCGGACGTTGTGGGAATGAAGCGCGCCGACGCCGAAAAAGCGATTACCGATAAGAACCTTGTGGTAAAAGTCGAGGAAACCAAAATAACGATGGAGGATAAATATTATCCCGTAGGTTATGTGGTAAGGCAGGACCCGGATGACGGCCAAAAGCCGGAGGGATCGACAATAACCATTTATGTCAGCACAGGCGTAACCCTTGATATAGAGATAGATATGCCGTCGGATCCGGATTATCCGCTGGAGGTCAGCACATGCTATGTTTCACTTTGGCAGGACGGCGTGATGGTAAAGGAAAGTCCGAAGCTGTCGGCGGACGAGGCAAGCAAGTATACCTTTGAAGGAATTTCATCGGATAAAGAAACTGCTGAATACACCGTGAAAATAAGGTCGGATGAAAGTACAGACAAGGAATCTAAAAATTATCTGAGAATAACGGTGGATTTCAAAACGGGAAGATATGATATAACACGTGAGTATACCGATTATACCGATTTGGTTCCAGAGGACAGCAGCAGTGATATTGACAGCAGTGACGATAATACAAGCAGCGACGGACAATAAAGCGGCGGATAATGGACGGACTGATTGTAAAGGCAATTTCAGGGTTTTATTATGTCGCGTCAGGCGGCAGGGTATATGAATGTAAGGCAAGGGGAAGCTTCCGCAACAGCGGAGTTTCCCCTTTGGCCGGTGACAGGGCGGAGTTTGAGATAAGCGGTGACAGCGGCGTCGTAATCGGGATACTGCCGCGCAGAAATTCGCTTGGCAGGCCGCCGGTAGCCAATATAGACAAGCTTTTTATTGTTTCGGCATATGAAAAACCCGCTCCTAACGCCTATCTTATCGACAAAATAACCGCCGTTGCGGAATATAACGGCATTGAACCGATAATCGTCTTCAATAAATGCGATCTCGGCGGTTTTGAAGAATGGTGCGGCATTTACAGCCGCGCGGGCTTTAAGACCTTTGCGGTTTCGGCTGAGAGCGGCGAGGGCGTCGGCGAATTGAAGAATGAGCTTAAAAACTGCGTAAGTGCCTTTACGGGAAATTCGGGGGTAGGCAAATCAAGCATACTCAATTCACTGGGCATCGGGCTGGAGCTTACGACCGGCGATATAAGCGATAAGCTCGGACGCGGACGGCATACCACGCGGCATACAGAGCTTTTCCCGCTTCCGTTCGGCGGCTTTGTCGCCGACACGCCCGGTTTTTCCTCAATAGATTATGACGGTGCGGATTATGCCTTTAAGGAAAAGCTGGTTTATTGCTTTCCGGAATTTGTTAGCTTTTTAGGCGGCTGCCGGTTTGCCTCCTGCACTCATACGGGTGAGGCAGGGTGCGCCGTAAAAGAGGCTGTATGCCGCGGTGAAATCGAAGAAAGCCGCTATAACTCATATATCCAATTATTCGCCGAATTAAAGGATTTAAGGCCTTGGACGGCAAATAAAAACAAAAAACAGTAACATTTTGAGTTTCCCGCT
>USHL01000057.1 GCA_900554525.1 uncultured Oscillospiraceae bacterium
CTTCACCGAATATTTCGCCGGCCTCTCCTACAACTATAAAGGCATTATCATCGTATTCACGCACCAGCCTGTACACAGATGAGACTTCGTTTCTGCGTACCGTACACATTATCATCCTGCGTTTCGAGCCGGTATACGCGCCGGTAACGTCTATAAGCGACACCCCGCGCTTGACCAGAGACAGTATTGCTTTGGCCGTATCCTCGGCATTTTTTGTGATTATATAGATTATCTTGCCCTTATCTGCGCCGTACAGCATCATATCCATAACCTGCGAAGAGGCGTAAAGTGCCGCTACCGAATAAAGCGCGCTTTCGGTATTGCGGTATACAAAAGCGGTCAACGCCACTATCACCGCATCGGTAAGCAACATAAGTCGGCCGACGGTAAGGTGCGGAAAGCGGCGGTTTATAAGCTTGGCAATTATGTCCACTCCGCCCGTGGTTGCGCCCCTGAGCATAAAGAGGCTTAGTCCCAGCCCCATCAGTATCCCTCCGAAAACCGCAGCCAGTATCGGATCAATTTTAAGGGCAGGCAGGATTTTTTCCACTGAATCGAGCATTGCCGAAATCACAACGGTAGCCGCGGTTGTCTTTATAATGAAGACTCCGCCGAACTTCAAAAAGCCGATTATCAGGATAGGGATATTTAGCACAAAAACCGTAAGTCCGACAGGCAGCATAAACAGATGGTTGAGCATTGTGTAAATACACGTGAGTCCTCCGGGGGAAATTTCGTTCGGCGAAAGAAAAAGCATAACCGCCGCCGAATAAAGAAAGCCGCCCGCCGCAAAAAAAATTATATCGCCTGCAATATTCAAAATCTGTTTCCGGTTCATACACTTACCTCCGAAAAAGGCTATAATTTTATTTTAACCCCTCAAAGGAAAATTATTGTTAAAAGCTTATTCTTTAATTTCTTTTTTACCGGAATTATATAATTTCAAATCAAAAGCAGAGCCTTAAAGGCTCTGCTTTTTACTGCGTATAATTTCAAAAAGCTCTTCGGCGCGGTCATTTTTTCCGCAAAGATAAAGCCAGCCGAAAAGCGTTTCAAGGCCGGTAGCGGTATGATAATCGCCGTTTGTAGCGTTTTTAGGGGTAGTAGAGGTATGAAAATTACGCCCTCTTTTAAAAACCGCCAGTTCTTCCTCCGAAAGCAACGGCTCAATTACACGGAACGCCTCCGCCTGCGCGCCTGCCCTTACAAATTCAACCGAAAGCCTGTGCAGCTCGCCCGACGGACGGTTAACCTCGGCCAGCGCCATGCGTACATACAGTCCGTATACCGCGTCGCCGACAAATGCCAGCACAGAGGGGCTCAATAAATTTATTTTTTCCATTTATGCCTCCGTCAAGGTACGTAATCGAACTCAACATCGTAAACACTGACGGTATCTCCCTGACGTATACCCGCCTCTTCAAGCGCCCTTATAATGCCGCTTGAGCGCAGAACGCGTTCAAAGTACCGGAGCGACTCGTAATCGTTCGGGTCTACCGTATTCATAACGTCCATAATCCACGGACAGTCCTCTACAAAATATACACCGTCACACACGCGTATATTAAATGTGCGTTTGCGGCCGTCTGCAAAGTTTTCGGCCGGCTTCGGCTCCGCCTCGTATTTAATGATAGGAGGCAGTTCCGAAAGCTTGGCCGCAACATATTTTATAAGCTCGTCCGTACCCTCGGCAATAGCCGCCATAACCGGAAAAAACCTATAACCGAGCTGCGTAAAATATTCTGAAATGCGTTTAATTTCTTTTTCATCCGCGAGGTCGCATTTATTTCCGACCACAATCTGCGGACGGTGAGTAAGTTCCTCGCTGTAAACCGCAAGCTCGCTGTTTATTTTATTAAAATCGTCGATAGGGTCTCTGCCCTCGCTGCCCGATATATCCAAAACATGCAAAAGCAGGCGGCAGCGTTCCACATGGCGCAGAAACTCATGACCTAAGCCTACACCCTCGCCGGCGCCCTCAATGAGCCCGGGGATATCAGCCATCACAAAAGAAGACCCCTCACCCACTCTCACCACACCGAGTACCGGCGTAAGCGTGGTGAAATGATAGTTGGCTATTTTCGGCTTTGCTTCGCTTACCACCGACACAAGGGTGGATTTTCCGACATTCGGAAA
This sequence comes from uncultured Oscillospiraceae bacterium, assembly GCA_900554525.1. GTDB lineage: Bacteria > Bacillota > Clostridia > Oscillospirales > Acutalibacteraceae > UBA737. Next base: position 2,137 of record USHL01000057.1, read on the forward strand.
GCCGATAAGCCCCACATCCGCCAAAAGCTTGAGCTCCAGCGTAACATCAAGCTCCTCACCCGGATTTCCTTTTTTAGCAAACCGCGGAACCTGACGGGTAGCTGTGGCAAAATGACGGTTTCCCCAGCCGCCGCTGCCGCCCTTTGCAACGATTACAGGCTCACTGTCTGATATATCAGCTATTATCCTGCCGCTGGCGGCGTCTTTAATAAGGGTGCCCGGCGGCACGCTTATAACAAGTTCGGGCGCACTTTTGCCTGTACAGCGGCCCGCGCCGCCCCTCTGCCCCGACTCAGCCGTATATTTGCGTTTATACCTGAAATCAGCCAGAGTAGAAAGATTGCTGTCCGCACTGAAAACAATATTCCCGCCGCGTCCGCCGTCGCCGCCGTCAGGACCTCCCGCCGCGACATACTTTTCCCTGTGAAAGGAAACCGCTCCGTCGCCGCCGTCGCCCGCCTTTAAATGGATTTTTGCCGTATCAACAAACATATATATCTTTTCCTCTCGCGGAAGAATTTACTCGGTCTCTTCAAAATCCGTTTCCGGTTCTATATAGACTCTGTACAGCTCCTGCGCTTTTTCAAGATTATCTACTGAAACATAAAAATTGTCAGGTACAAGACCGCCGCCGAACAAAATTTTTAAATATCCGCCGGCACCCTCCTGGCGGCAGATGAACGGTATTCCGTTTTCTTTCAGCATATCCTGATATATAGCCGAGGATACGGGATTAAGCACCGTCGCCGCCAAAACCGGAGCATCCTCTGCTTTTTTATTTTCTCCTCTTTTAAAAAAACTCACTCTTCTTCTCCGCCTTCGGTTTCCTCTTCAAAAAACGATTCGTCAAATTCCGGCTCGGAATTCAAAAGCTCGTCATAAATCTCAGACGCACGTTCAAAATCCGAATCATCAACATATATATCGTCGGCCACAAAAGAGCCGCCGAAGGTAACCTTCATAGTACCGTCGTCAAGCTCACCGCAGGTAAACGGGATACCGTTATCGCGCAGCATATCCTTAAATATCTCGGCTGTCACGACATCCTCAACCGTCGCGACGAGCACAGGGTTATCGAGCGTTACCGCACCGTCTTCCTCCTGATCGGGTTCAATGGTAAGATCCGCCCCGCAAACAGGACAGAGCTCGGCCGTATCTTCACATTCGGCACTGCATACGTGACAAATTTTCATAACAAGCTTCCTTTCATAAAAAAATAAATCCGGGAGCAATAGCGCCGCCCGGATTCGGTTTCTTACTGCTCGGCAGCGTAAATGCTGACCTGCTTGCGGTCTCTTCCGACACGCTCAAACTTAACCTTGCCGTCGATAAGGGCAAACAGCGTATCGTCCGAACCGCGGCCGACATTATTGCCGGCGTGGATATGAGTGCCTCTCTGGCGGACCAGAATGTTACCCGCCAAAACGAACTGACCGTCAGTGCGTTTCACGCCGAGACGCTTGGATTCACTGTCACGTCCGTTCTTAGTAGAGCCCATACCTTTTTTATGAGCGAATAACTGAATATTAATCTTTAACATGCTTTGCACCTCCGTAAATTCTGATGTTATCGCCGTATTGACCGGAAAGCTCTGTTAAATGCAGCCTAAGCCCCTCTAAAACCGCCGATGCCGACGACGACGGAGTCTTAACACATAAACGCATAAGCGCATCGTCGATTTGAACCTCGGCTTTATCGCCGATTACATCGGTTATTGTATTGGCGGTCATATACGCCGCCGAGGAAACCGCCGCGCAGACAACCCTGCCGGTCTCATCGTCACTGTCTAAAGAACAATGACCGCTGATCTCAAAGCCGTTAATACCGCCCGGACCAGACAAAAACTTTACCTGTGTCATAATTAACCGATTTCGTTAATCTGAACTTTTGTGTACGGCTGCCTGTGACCCATTTTGCGTGAACTGCTCTTCTTGGGCTTATAGGTAAAGACGGTTATTTTCTTGCCTTTGCCGTTTTTCAAAACGGTGCCCTTTACGAAAGCATCCTTAACATAGGGCTTGCCGACCTTTAAAGTCCTGTTGCTTACGGCAACAACCTTGTCGAAGGTAACCTCTTCGTCAACCTCGGCATTAAGCTTTTCGACATATATAACATCACCGTTCTGAACACGGTACTGCTTGCCGCCGGTCTCGATAATTGCGTACATTGATTTACACCTGCCATTTATACAGTCTCGCTACAGTAGGCGCATGCCGTAAAACGGCACGACTTAAAAAGCCCACAATATGCGGCTTAGCTATTTTAGCATAATACCGCGAATTTGTCAAGAAATTATTTACAAGCACGATTAATTGTTATATAATTGGCATCAGGGAGCGTGAGCAAATTGCCGGAAAAACAAGATTACAATACCAAGGCCCGTCAGATAATCTTAAAATACCTTGAGGACAAGCGCGAGGGCACCGTCAGCGCGGCAGACATACTCGCACATCTTGAAAAAAACGGTCTGTCTGTCAGTCACACCACGGTCTACCGTTATCTTAACAAGCTGAACGCAGAACGCAAAGTACTCAAATTTGTTGAAGACGAAACGCAGGTCTCTGTATATCAATTTATCGGTACCGATAAAGACTGCGACGAACACATACACATAAAATGCACGGTCTGCGGCAGGCTTATTCACCTTGACTGCGGTTTTATGCACGATATAAAAGAACACCTTTACTCCAGCCACGGCTTTGAATTGCAGTGCGACGGCAGCATACTTTACGGCGTCTGCCGTGAATGCCTGCAAAAAAACAAAATCCCGTATAATGTACGGCATCAGTAAAACAGATGCGTTATTTATCGACATAAACCTGCACTTCATAATTCCAGTGCAAAATACCTGATATAACAATGATCTGTACCGTAAATGCCGGATCCGAGCCGTACTCTGTTTTAGCTTTATATATCAACTCATCCAATACATTTTTTCTGTTTTCTTCAGTACAGTCAGCGCAAAGGTATTTTCCTTTCGGCAATATCCTTAATCCGTCTATCTTCACATAATTAATACAAACTGCAAAGAGCCTTGATAATCCGTTTTCGGTATAAATACCGGCTAAATCCTCAAAGGAAAATTGCTCTTTTAACGCAGGAGTAACTTTATCATAGAAGTGGCCAAGATAATTCCAAAGATTATCAAGCGTCGGTACTTCTAAGGTATCCGAAAGTAAAATAACACGTTCCGGACAATCTTTAATGAAAGCACTGCTGAACTTTTTCTGCCCTTGCAATTTTCTTTCATAGTCTGCTTTTGCCAACCGGATTTTTGATTTACTGTACCTAAGTGCCGATATTTTTTCATCGGCCTTTTTTTCTGCCTGCGATAAAAAATCCACAACCTTTTGAAGGTCGTCATATTCTAAAACCTTTTTTATCTCTTTCAAAGGCAGGTCCATAAGCTGTAAAGCACGTACCGTATTCAACCGAACAATATCCTGCTCGGTATAATAGCGGTAATTTGTCCATTCATCTTTTTTGCCGGGTCTCACCAATCCGATACGGTCATAATGCCGCAGCGTTTCGCTTGTTGTATTGACTGCCTTCGCCGCTTCGCCGACTGAAAAATATTTTTTCATTTTTTTATTTTCTCCTATTGACATTTGTGTTACACAAAAGTTTATAATCATTATAGCATAAGAAATTGCGGAAAGCAATAGGCGTTGCAATACTGTTTAGGAGGAATGGCTGTATGATAGAACTCAAACAAGTAACAAAGCAGTACGGACAAGCAAATGTACTGAAAAACATTACTTTGTCGATTGATGAACCGGGTATTTATTGCTTGCTTGGCAGGAACGGCGCAGGAAAAACAACGCTTCTTAAATCGATTGCCGGGTATCAGAATATTACAAGCGGAACTATCATGGCTGACGGCAAAGCAATAACAACATCAACTTTGGACACAGGCGTCAGCTATATCGAAAACTTTGCAAAGCATTTTAACCTTCCGGTGCGGAAGCTGATACGTATTGCTTCGGAGGTCAACCCCAATTACGATTACGATTTTGCTCTGGATATGATGGACCGCTTTGAATTGGACGGAAAAAAGAAGTTTAATCATCTTTCTCTTGGTATGAAAACAATGGTTTCTACGATTATCTGCTTGGCAAGTAATAAAGATGTCATTCTTTTGGATGAGCCTGTTCTCGGCTTCGATGCAATTATGCGTGTGGAATTTTATGATATGCTGACAGAGAGCTTTCGGAAACATCCCAGAATTATTATTGTATCCACTCACATTATTGAAGAAATCGCAAAGACAATTCAAAAACTAATCATTATTGATAAAGGCAGCATCCGTTTTTTTGATACGCTGCAATCGGTTGAAACAAAAGCTTTCAGTATAAGCGGAATGCAAAAGGACGTAGAGGCCGCAACCCGCAATCTAAACATTATAGGGCAGGATACGGTCGGGGGTCTTGCAACAAGCTATATCTTCGATACCCCGCCGGAACAAACTGCTGCATTGGAAATTCACCCGCTGTCTTTGCAGGATTTCTTTATACAAATGGTAGGACATAAGGGTGGTGCAATAAAATGAAGGCTGTTTCTGCGGTTGTAAAACGCTTGATTGCAAGCAATAAGATAAGTTTTATTCTTACGGCTCTTGTGGTGATTTGCGCCACATCTTCCGGAGATATTGTTTTAAGCAACGGAAATTATACCTGGCTGCTCGCCGTCTTAACCCCATTCTTTTTTGTGTTTTATGATTTTACAAAGCTGATGCATTTGGGTACGAGCAAAAAAGATTACTTTTTCGGCTGTCTGATCAGCTACGGTTTCCTGGCGTTTTGCATTTCCCTTGTCAATACATTAATACTTCTATTGATTGACCCCGTATATCCGGCGCAAAAAGTTATCAATATGATGGACGTGTGCAAATGGACCGAAAACGGGATTGTTGTTGCCGGATTGCAGCAAATGTTCTTTTTACTGCTTGTTATGGTTTTTCTTCATGTGCTGTTATCTATGCAGTCAAATTGGTATGGGTGGCTGACCGACGCAGTATTGGTCGCCGTTATCTGTATTTTCACACCTATAGCACCGTTAAGGACTGTCTTATCGTGTTTCTTCAAAATTATTATGCTTAACGGCAATGCGGTTTTGCATATCGGTACCTGTCTGCTGCTAAGCGCCGCGCTGTCTTTCGTGGGGCTTATGGTTTTGAAGAGAAAAACTTTATAAATTGCGAGGGATAATCATGATCCGTATAAAAGCGGTTGACGCGCAAAATATATTTGATGTATGCGAATTGACAGCAAATAAAGACGGCATTTGTAAGAAGACGGAGGAGCATTTCTGCTGCAACGCAATTTTCATAGCGGAAGCAAAATTTAATCCGGAAATGCACCCCAATGCAATTTATAACAACAATGTGCTGATCGGCTTTTTTATGTACCTGCGTGCGGAAAATCAAGCCGATACGGCAATCATTTGCCGCTTTATGATAGATTATCGTTTTCAGCATAAAGGGCTTGGAAAAAAAGCTTTTGAGTATGTATTGAGAGGTCTGAAAATTCAAGGTGTTAAAAAAGTAATCTTAATAATTGATGATACAAATATAATTGCTGAAAAACTATGTCTTTCTTGCGGTTTTCACTTCACGGGAAAGACAGCTCACAACGAATACCGCTATAAATTGGAATTTAACTATTCAATCCTCAAAAACCATTGATTTTTCAAGGCTTCACGCCTGTTTTTCATTCAAACC
>USHL01000058.1 GCA_900554525.1 uncultured Oscillospiraceae bacterium
TAATAATATAATTCAGCTTTTTCCTGTTAGATGACTGCATTTGCGTACTACCCCTGCTTTTCCAAATTCCTATAATATTCCACCGCGAGGCGGTCGCAGCGTTCGTTTTCCGGATGCCCCGCATGTCCCTTGACCCATTCTATTGTCACTTGGTGAACTTCGAGAAGCGCCAGAAGCCGCTCCCACAGGTCGGAATTAAGCGCAGGCTTTTTATCCGCCTTGCGCCAGTTATTTTTCTGCCATGAACGCGCCCAGCCCTTTGTGATACCGTCTGCCACATATTTCGAGTCGGTGGTGAGCATAACACGGCAGGGCTCTTTCAGCGCCTCAAGTCCGCTTATCACCGCCGTAAGCTCCATACGGTTATTGGTGGTTTCTCTTTCGCCGCCTGAGAGCTCCTTTTCCCTGGCTCCGTAGCGAAGTATGGCTCCCCACCCTCCGGGACCCGGATTCCCCGAGCAGGCTCCGTCCGTAAACATTTCAATATTCTTCATATCAGTATTTCCTGTAGCAGCCGATCACTCTGCCCAGAATGTAAGGCTCCTCCGGATATATCGGCGAAAAATCCGGATTTTCGGGCATAAATATAACCTGATTATCCTTTATAAGCAGCCGCTTAACCGTAGCCTCGTCCCCGTCCATTCCGATAACGATATCCCCGCTCCTGTAAGAAGCGTTTCTGTCGGCTACTATTATGTCTCCGTCAAGTATTCCTGCGTCCCGCATGCTGAGCCCCGAGACACGAAGAGCGAAAAGACCGTCCGAATCACTTGCAGGATAAGGTATATAATCCTCAATATCCTCCACCGCCAGTATCGGCTGCCCCGCCGTCACCTTTCCAATGAGCGGCACCATAGAAGAATCATAGCCGGTGTCAAGCCGTATCGCACGGGAATATTTCGCATCGCGTATTATGTAGCCCTCCTCCTCCAGCGTGCCGAGCACCGCGTGCACAGTAGAGGTCGATCTGATACCTGTTCCCGCGCAGATTTCCCTGACCGTAGGCGGAAAACCTGAAGACATCTGTTTTACTAAGAACTTATAGACCTTCATCTGTTTTTCATTCAGCGGTGCTTTAGACATTGGCCATTCTCCCTTTAGAACATTTATTCTTTTATATTATATCATTTCCGCCGTTTCTTATCAACTGTTTTTTCTCCTCTCGTAAAAATTTCGGAGAGGCCGATTATTAAAAGGAGGGCTCCGAAAATTTTTTCGGTGACGCCGCCGCCGAAATACTCGGTAAGTCCGCTGCCTATAAGGGTTCCGAGCATTCCGAAGGCTGCTATTTTAAGCGTAAGCTTCCATTTTATTTCCTTTTTGAAGCCGTATACCGTCACCGCCGCGAGGCCTATCGGTATAAAAAACAGCAGATTTATTCCCTGTGAGGTATGCTGCGCCGTATCGGTAAATATCGCAAGATAGATAACCAGCACCGCTCCGCCGCCCAGCCCCATAGCCGCGGCAATTCCTGAAAAAAGCCCTGCCAGCAGGGCCGCCCAGTTCACTTTATCAGCAGGCGTACGCCTGCATAAAGCATAAATATGCCGAATATGCGCTTAAGCCACAGCGGAGATATTTTTCTTAAAATGATCGTGCCGAGAAAAGCGCCGATTATACCGCCCGGAAGATAGACATAAGCATCACTCAGGGATACATAGCCCTTAAGCAGATAAACCGCCGCGCTTAAAACGGTTATCGGAAGTATTACCGCAACCGCGTTGGCGTGCGAGGCCTTGCGATCAAGACCTAATTTGCGCAGAAGCGGCACGGCGATCATACCGCCGCCCGCACCCAAAAGTCCGTTTATAATGCCGACCGCAAGTCCCGCACCCGCCGACAGCACGGTATCTTTTTTAACTGTTTTCACTTTTTCTCACCGCTTATAGCTTTACCATGAGAAAGTCATTTAACCACCTGTTTTCAAAACAGCAATATTTGTCTATCTTTTTGATAATATTTTACTTGCTTATATTCAGCAGTCTTTGTAAAATTAACATATAAAACAAAAACTTATCAAGGTGGGTTTTGTATGATACGCGTTACTGTATTCAATGAATTCTTACATGAAAAAACCGAGGATAATGTAAAAGCCATATATCCCGAAGGAATTCATACCGCATTAAAGCAACATCTTTCAGACGATGATATAACAGTAAGGACAGTGACACTCGACGACCCCGAATGCGGTCTTACCGATGAGGTGCTCAAGAGCACCGACGTGCTTATGTGGTGGGGACATATCGGGCATGATAAGGTCCCTGACGAGGTTGTAAACCGTGTGCACAACGCCGTGCTCTGCGGAATGGGTATGATATTTCTGCATTCCGCACACCACTCTAAAATTTTCAAAAAGCTGATGGGCACCCCCTGCAATCTCGGCTGGCGCGAGGACGGCGACCGCGAATATCTTTGGGTCTGCGACCCGTCGCATCCTATCGCCGCGGGCATCGACCGTTACATAAAGCTTGACCATGAGGAGACCTATACCGAGCCGTTCAGCATTCCCGAACCGGATAAGCTTATCTTTATCGGCAGCTACGAAGGCGGCGAAGCCTTCAGAGCAGGCTGCTGCTACCGCCGCGGCTATGCGAAGCTTTTCTACTTCCAGCCCGGACATGAGAGCTACCCGACCTACCACAACCCGCAGGTCATAAGAGTGCTCAAAAACGCTGTACACTGGACCTGCCCCGAATACCGTGCCGAAAGCATAGGATGCCCGCACGTGGGAAAAATCGAGGATTGACAATGAAAAAGACTTTTGCAGTTATAGGATACGGCGGTCAGGGAGCCTGGCATTGCAGGCAGATACTCGCAAGCGACGTCGCCTCTCTTTCCGGCGTATACGATATAAAACCCGAACGAAACGCGGCCGCCGAGGCCGCCGGCATACATGCCTATAAAACCATTGACGAGCTGCTGAGCGACAGCACGGTTGAATCGGTAGTAGTTGCCGTTCCCAACGACTGCCATAAGCAGCTTGTGACAGACTCGCTTAAGGCCGGAAAAAACGTAATCTGCGAAAAACCGGCAGACGTTACGGTATCCGCTTTTGACGAAATGACCGCTGCCGCCGAAAAATACGGCAAACTCTTTACGGTGCATCAAAACCGCCGCTGGGACGTTGATTTTCTTGCTATGAAAAAAATAGTTTCCTCCGGCGAGATAGGCGAACTCATAAATATAGAGTCACGAATACACGGCTCACGCGGCATACCGAGCGACTGGCGCTGTACCAAAGCACAGGGCGGCGGCATGATTCTTGACTGGGGCGTTCATCTTATCGATCAGGTATTACAGATAATTTCCTCAAAAATAGTCCGCGTTTACTGTACCGAAACCTTTATCACCGAAACCGAGGTTGACGACGGCTTTAAGCTCAGCCTTTATTTTGAAGACGGCAAGACCGCTTATATAGAGGTCGGAACTTATAACTTTATCGCAATGCCGCGTTTTTATCTGCAATGCCGAAGCGGCAGCGCTATTATTGAGGACTGGCGCAAAAACGCACAGGTTGCCCGTATGAAGGCATGGAACGAAAAAGAGGTGATTCCGGTGCAGACCGCGGCGGGAATCACAAAAACCATGGCGCCGCGTGACGAGATAACACTCGATGAATACGAGGCCGAACGCCCCTCAAGTGACGTCCATGACTTTTACCGCAACTTCTGCGCCGCGCTTGACGGACGTGAGGAGCCTGTGATAAAGCACTGCGAGGTGCGCCGGGTGCTAGAGGTTATGGAGGCCGCCTTTAAATCCCACGATTGCAGGCAGGCGCTTGAGGTAAATATCTGATGCTTAACATAGCCACGGTAGGCACCAGTACGATAACCGAAAAATTCATTGCCGCCTGCCGCTTTTCGGGACGTTTCAAGCTTTACGCCGCCTATTCGCGCAGTAAGGAGCGCGCCGCGGAATTTGCCGCAAAGCACGGCTTTGAAAAAAGCTTTTCCGATTTGAGAGAAATGGCCGAGGAGCCGTCTATTGACGCGGTTTATATCGCGACGCCGAATGTTTTTCACGCCGAGCAAAGCAGGCTTTTTCTTAATCACGGCAAAAATGTTCTCTGCGAAAAGCCGATTGCTACCGATTCGGTCACCTACGGTTCACTGTTAAAGCTGGCGGAAACGAACAGGCTCATCTATGCCGAAGCCATAATGTCGCGTCATTCTCCCGGGCGTCCGGCTCTCCTCGAAGCGCTGCCTCTGCTAGGCCGTATATCACAGGTCCGCATAGATTACTGTCAGCGTTCAAGCCGTTACGACCGTTTCAAGGCGGGAGAGCACATCAATATATTTGATATGTCGCTGGGGGCGGGCGCTCTTATGGATTTAGGCGTTTACTGCGTATATGCCGCCGCCGATCTTTTCGGAGCTCCGCAAAGCGTAGCGGCACGCGCCTCATTTCTTGAAAACGGCGCCGACTGCGCCGGCTGCGCAATATTCGGCTACGACGGTTTTTCCGCCGTGCTGACCTACAGCAAAACAGGCGATACGGCTCTCGGCTCCGAAATAGTCGGGGACGGCGGAACATTAAAAATCCGCTCGGTATCGCAATATAACGGTATTTCACTGATTAAGGACGGCAAAGAAACGCCGCTTTATTACTCTTCGCATCATCCCGAAATTATGGGCGGCGAAATCACCGCCTTTGCCGATTATATCGAAAATCCGTCGCGCCTTGCGGAATACCGCGAGGTATGCGGGCTTACATCGGCCGTACACAAAGCCACAGACGCTGTTAAGCGGCAGGCCGGTATAAAATATCCGTTAAAGGAGTATAAAATATGAAACTTGGAATTGTCAGTGCAATTTACGACGGCTTCACATTTGAGGAAGCGGTTTCCAACGCGGCACAGAACGGCTGCGAATGCATCGAAGTCGCCTGCTGGCCGCAGGGCAAGGCGGAGCGCAGGTACGCCGGCGTCAGCCACATTGACGTGGACAACACCTCCGCCGAATACATTTCTTATATAAAAGATTTCTGCAAATCAAAGGGCATTGAGATTTCCTCTCTCGCGTTTTACCCAAATACAATGGACGGCGACCCGGAAAAGCGCGCCGCAAATATTGCTCATCTGAAAAAGGTTATCAAAATGAGCGCGCTGCTTGGTGTAAATATGGTGACAACCTTTATAGGCCGTGACCAAACCAAATCGGTTGAGGATAACCTTGATCTCTTCAAAGAGATATGGCCGCCCATCATAAAGCTCGCAGAGGAAAGCGGTGTGAAAATCGCCATTGAAAACTGCCCGATGCTCTTCGGAGCCGACCAGTGGCCCGGCGGACAAAACCTTTTCACCACGCCCGCGCTGTGGCGCAAAATGTTTGAGCTGCTGCCGAGCGATAATTTCGGCATCAACTACGACCCCAGCCATTTCATCTGGCAGCACATCGATTATATAAAACCCCTTTATGAATTCAAGGACAAAATTTTTCATGTACATTTCAAGGACATTAAGCTCTATCCCGACAAGCTGAACGATGTCGGAATAATGGCGTATCCGCTTGATTTTATGAGTCCGAAGCTGCCGGGGCTCGGTGATGTAGACTGGGGAAAATATGTTTCCGCACTTACCGACATAGGGTATGACGGCTTCGCCTGTATTGAGGTTGAAGATAAAGCGTTTGAAGGCTCAAAAGAGCGGGTAATGGATTCTGTAACCTTGAGCTGCCGCTATATGCGTCAGTTCGTTATATAAAACGGAGGTATTAAAAATATGGCAAAATTAGACATGAACGATTTTTCGCATGACATGACCGAAAAAGAGGCTGTTTACAGCGACAAAAAGCTGCGTATCGGTATAATCGGTACCGGCGGAATCGCCAACAGCCACATTGCAAGCTACTTAAAGCAGCCGGATGTTGAAGTAGTCGCCGGCGCCGATCTTATTCCCGGCAAGGCAGAGGCTTTCTTTAAAAGCCACGAGGTAGACGCCAAGGCCTTTGTCGATTACAAGGAAATGATCGACACGATGAATCTCGACGCAGTCAGCGTTTGTACATACAACCGCACCCATGCGGAATGTACGATTTACGCCCTTGAGCATGGTCTTCCCGTTCTGCTTGAAAAGCCGATGACGGTTACCCTTGATGAAGCAGTCGCTATCCGCAAAGCCGAAAAGGAAAGCGGTAAGATTGTCTCGGTCGGTTTCCAGCCCCGTTTTGACGCTAATATGAAGATGATCAAAAAAATCGTTGAATCCGGCGAGCTCGGCCGTGTATTCTATGTGCAGACCGGAGGCGGACGCCGTCACGGCATACCGGTAAGCTGGTCTGAAACCTTTATCGAAAACGACAAAGCCGGTCTCGGTGCGCTCGGCGATATAGGCTGCTACTCTATAGACCTTGTTATGAACGCGCTCGGCAACCCGAAGCCGCTGACCGTTACCGGAACCGCTACCGATTATTTCGGCACCACGCCCGAGGCTTACTCACAGGTAGGCAAGCCCGAATGCGCCAAGAAATTCAGCGTGGATGACTTCGCTTCAGCATATATACGCCTTGAAGGCGGCATAATACTCGACTTCCGCATCGCTTGGTATATGCACCTTGATACTCCCGGAGACACCATTATTATGGGCACAAAGGGTTCACTGCGTATCCCGTCTACCGATTGCTGGAACGGCTCTTTCGATAAACCGATGACGATTTACCGCGATGTTGCCGGCGAGCCGGTACAGACCGAGATACCGCTTCTGCCCGCCACAAAGGATCTGTTTGACCTTAAGATCCGTTCCTTCCTTGACGCTGTTATAAGCGGCGGCGAAGCTCCGGTGCCGACCAGCCAGATAATCTACAATCAGGCTATTCTAGACGGCATAGCCAGATCGAGCGCTTCCGGACATGAAGTAGATATTGAAATTCCGGAAATCTGATTTTCCGATTACCGTCTGTGTAGCTTCACAGACGGTATGTCTTATTAATGAAGGGTAGGTTTTAATTATGTACGATTTTCCAGTTGCTTTACAGCTCTATTCAGTCAGAGACGACATGGCTTCCGACTTTGAAGGCACGCTGAAAAAAGTCAAGGCTATGGGCTACGACGGTGTGGAATTTGCCGGCCTTTTCGGCCATAGCGCCGCCGAAGTCAAAAAAATGTGCGCTGACATCGGTCTTAACCCCATTTCCGCGCATGTGCCTTATTATGATATGGTCGCCGACACAAAGCTTGTTGATGACTATGCAGAAATCGGCTGCAAATACATCGTGGTTCCGCATATTGCGGCTGAATATTTAGCCGGCGGTGAAAAAGCAGATGAGTTCGTCGCTAACCTTAAAATGCTAGGTCAAAAAGCGAATGAATGCGGTATGAAGCTTTGCTACCACAACCACGACTTTGAGTTTGAAAAGGTAAACGGCGAATACAAGCTTGATATACTTTACAAAGAAGTTCCCGCCGAGCTGCTCTCGACTCAGCTTGACACCTGCTGGGTAAATGTCGGCGGTGAAAATCCGGTTAATTATATCCACAAATACGCAGGCCGCATCGAAATCATACATCTAAAGGATTTCGCCGGCTCGAAAAGCGACAATATGTACGCCCTTATCGGCGTCGACGATGACAAGAAAAAGGATTCCTCCGGCAGCTTTGAGTTCCGTCCGGTCGGCAGCGGTCTTCAGGATTTCCCGGCCATTCTCGCGGCCTCCAAGGAAGTCGGTGCGAAATGGGTTGTCGTCGAGCAGGATAATCCCAGTATGGGCAAAGCTCCGCTTGAGTGTGCAAAGTCAAGCATCGAATACCTTAAATCAATATATTGAGCAAAAAATCCCCC
>USHL01000059.1 GCA_900554525.1 uncultured Oscillospiraceae bacterium
CGCGTGAAAATGGTAACAGCCGACAGTGCGCTCGAAGAAATTACCGAACGCCTGAAAACATCCGCAGAACAGTTTGAAGGCTATTCGAGAGATATAAACAAACTTGAAACCGATTTTGCCGAAACCCGGAGCCTGCTTGACGGAATAGAGGAAAATATTATAAGCCGCACAAATTCGCTTAGAGGCTACGAACTGCGTTTGGCTTCTCGGCGCGAAACAGCGGAAAAGCTGAAAGCAGAGCTTGAAGCGGTCAGACTTGACGCTGAAACCAAGCAGCGGCGCATTCAACTCTTGAAGGAACTGGAAAATAATATGGAAGGCTTCAGCCATTCGGTTAAAGCCGTGATGAACAGTGCAGAAACGGGTATACTGCGCGGTATCTGCGGTCCGGTATCCAAGCTTATTTCGGTTGAAAAGAAATACAGCACAGCGGTCGAAACCGCACTTTCAAACGCGGTGCAGAATATTGTCGTCAAGACAGAGGCGGATGCCAAAAGAGCAATAAATTTTCTTAAAACAAACAATAAGGGCAGAGCGACGTTTTTGCCGGTTTCCTCTATAAAAGCACGTGAATTAAAGGAGCGCGGCTTTGAGAATATGCCGGGCTTTGTGGGTATTGCCGCTGAGCTTGTGAAAACCGATGCCGAGTATTCCGAAATAACAAAGTATCTGCTCGGAGGAACGGTGGTGGCTGAGGATATAGACAGCGCCGCGGCAATCGCCAAGAAATTCGGATACCGCGTAAAAACCGTTTCGCTTGACGGTCAGGTGATAAATCCCGGCGGTTCGCTTACGGGCGGTTCGCTTATAAAAAACGCAGGACTTCTCAGCCGCTCAACCGACATAAAGAATTACGAGCTGGAGGCAGAAAAGCTTGTTAAAAGGTCCGGAGAGCTTTCTGAAAAGCTTTCAGAGGCCGAAAGTGCGTCTGCGGCAGTAGAGGCGGAGATTACCGCTTTGAACGCCGAAATAACCGTTTTGAATGAGGATAAAATCCGTACTCTTTCAGAACTGAAGCGTATTGAAGATTTAAAAGCCGGTATAGAGACTTCTCTGAAACGGCTTGAGGATGAGAAACACAGCGGAGAGGAAAGAATTGCAAAGCTGCGTGAAACCTCTGCCGAGGCGGCGCACGCAATTGCGGGTCTTGATTCCGAAAAATCCGAAGTACAGTCGGAAATAGATAAAATGACCGGCGGACGTGATTCGCTTAACGGTGAACGCGAAAGTCTCGCGGCAGAGATTACCGCGCTCAAGCTTTCTCTTATCGAATCCCGAAAAGATACTCAGGCAATAGAAGCTGCGGCGGAAAATCTCAAATCCCTTATAAACGACCGAGCCAGGCGTGTTTCGGAAATAAATTCCGAAACCGCGGCTATAAACGAAAAAAACAGCGCGCTTGGTCTGATTATAGAAGAAAAGAAGGCTTCTGCCGACAGCCTGAGAATTAAAATAGCCGAATCTGAAAGTCTTATATCAGAGCTTATAGAAAAACGCAATCAGACTGAAAAAGCAGGTCTTGATCTACGTACAGGCGAGCGCGAAGAGCTTTCACGCCGCGAGCAGACAGGCGGAGAGCTTGCAAGGCTTACCGAGCGCAGAGAGGTAATGCTCAGGGAATATGACAGCGTTATAAGCCAGCTTTACGATGAGTATCAGCTTACACGCAGCGAGGCTGAAAAAATCGGTCTGCACATAGAAAAGCCGTCTGAGGCAAAGAAGAATCTGGCAGATATAAAGTCTAAAATACGTTCACTCGGCAGTGTAAATGTTTCGGCAATTGAGGAATATAAGGAAGTAAGCGAGCGCTATAACTTCCTTTCGGCACAGATAAACGATGTTGAAGCTACCCGTGCGGAGCTGCATAAGCTTATCAATCAGCTTACCTCACAGATGCAGGAGATTTTTACCGAAGGTTTTGCCAAAATAAACGAAAACTTTTCAAAGACCTTTACCGAGCTTTTCGGCGGAGGCAGCGCGTCGCTTACGCTCAGTGAGCCTGAAAATGTGCTTGAAAGCGGAATAGATATCAACGTAAAGCTTCCGGGCAAAAATGTTCCGAGTCTTGACGGACTTTCGGGCGGCGAAAAGGCGCTTATAGCACTTTCAATATATTTTGCGATAATGCGTGTCAATGCTCCGCCTTTTTGTTTCCTTGACGAGGTCGATACGGCGCTTGATGATATAAATGTGGAACGCTTTGCGGATTATATGAAGCGCTCGGACTGTTCGACGCAGTTTATATGCGTGACACACAGACGCGGCACTATGGAGGCGGCTGATATGCTGTACGGCGTTACAATGCAGGAAAAAGGCGTTACCAAGCTTTTGGAGCTTAACGTATCGGAGCTGGAAAAAGCGCTGCTTGAAAATAAGGGCGCATAACGATTATTTTTTATGAAAGCAGGGTACAGATGGGATTTTTCAGTAAAATAAAGCAGGGACTGCAGAAGACCAAGGCCTCTATTGTGGGCGGCGTTACCGGTATAATCAACAGCTTCACAAAAATTGATGAGGAGCTGTTTGAGGAGCTGGAGGAAACTCTTGTGATGTCCGATGTCGGTGTTGTCACCGCGGGAGAAATATGTGAAAGGCTTCGCAGAAAAATAAAGGAGTCCGGGATTACCGATCCGGCTGAAATAAAAGGCCTCATAAAAGAAATAATAATTGAAATGCTTGGTGAAGACGAAGGACTTAAGCTCGATACCAAACCGTCGGTAATATTGGTGATCGGCGTAAACGGCGTCGGTAAAACCACCTCAATAGGCAAGCTTGCCGCACAGCTGAAGTCAGAGGGAAAAAGCGTAGTGCTCGGTGCGGCGGATACCTTCCGCGCCGCAGCTATCGATCAGCTCGGTATCTGGGCGGAACGCGCCGGAGTGCAGATGGTAAAAAGCGTTGAAGGCACCGACCCGGCGTCGGTGGTATTCGACACAATAGCGTCCGCTAAATCAAAAGGAGCCGACGTAATAATCTGCGATACCGCCGGAAGGCTTCATAACAAGAAAAATCTCATGGACGAGCTTGCAAAAATTTACCGTGTTATCGGCAGAGAACTGCCGGATTCGTCGGTTGAAACCTTGCTTGTATTAGATGCCGCTACCGGACAGAATGCGGTAAATCAGGCCAGAGAGTTTAAAAACGCAGCCGATATAACCGGCATAGTCCTTACAAAGCTTGACGGCACGGCAAAGGGCGGTATAATTGTAGCCATACGGAATGAACTCGGCATACCTGTGAAATATGTAGGTGTCGGCGAAGGAATTGATGATTTGCAGCCGTTTTCCGCCGCTGATTTTGCCGAGGGTATTTTCGGGGAGGAACAATAATGAAGATATTTATAGCGACTAAAAATCATAGTAAGCTTAAAGAATTGGAACGAATACTTATTCCTATGGGTTTTGAGGTGAAAAGCGAAAACGATCTTACCGAACCTCTTCCCGTGGTGGAAGAAACCGGCAGCAGCTATGAGGAAAACGCTCTGCTCAAGGCGCGTTCCGGGCTTAAAGTTACAGGTCTCATAACCGTAGCGGATGATTCCGGATTGAGCGTCGATTATCTGGACGGTGCGCCGGGAATATATTCCGCGAGATATTCCGGCCTCGGAGCTACCTATGAATCAAATAACGAAAAGCTGCTTGCGGCGCTCAAAGGTGTTCCGCTCGAAAAACGCACCGGAGTATTTGTTTCGGCCGTTGCCTGTGTTTTCCCGGATGGAAGGGAATTTACCGTCCGCGGTGAATGCAGGGGCTATGTGGCGGAAGAATGTAAGGGAAACGGCGGTTTCGGTTATGATCCGCTGTTTGTCTGCGAGGCTGGATGCTATGCTGAGCTTTCACCGGAGGAAAAGGACAGGGTGAGCCACCGCGGCAAGGCGCTTGGAAAATTCAGAGAAGAACTTAAAAAATATATTGACGAGGTAGAATGATGTTGAACAGCAGACAGCGCGCACAACTGCGCGCTATGGCAAACGGTATTGAAACTATATTTCAGATAGGTAAATCCGGTATCGGTGAAAACGTTATCAGGCAGGCGGATGAAGCGCTTGAAGCACGGGAGCTTATAAAGCTGCGCATACTTGAAACCTGCCCGGTAAGCGTGCGCGAGGCGGCAGAGGAAATCGCCTCTGGCGTCGGAGCCGATGTCGTTCAGGTAATAGGCACTCGATTCATACTTTACCGTGAGAGCCGTGACAACAAGCAGATCAGGCTGGTGAAATGATATGGCTTTTACGGCTGTTTTCGGCGGCACCTTTAATCCGCCGCACATAGGGCATTATCAGATGCTTGAGGCGTTGGAAAATTCAGAAATAGTAGAAAAAATACTGCTTATGCCCGACCGTGTACCGCCGCATAAGATTTGTGATTTTCTGGCAGCAGACAGCGACCGTATTGAAATGTGCCGGATTATGGCTCAGGATTTTTCAAAAGCCGAACTTTGCCTTATTGAGTTTGAAAGAGCAGGAAAAAGCTATTCATACGATACGGTATCTCTTCTAAAAACTCGGTTTCCGGAAATTGAGCTTGCATTCGTATGCGGCGGGGATATGCTTATGTCATTTGAAAAATGGTATAAATTTGAAGAGCTGATGAAGCTTGTACCGTTTATCGTATTCGGACGTTCGGATATTTTACCGGAGGAGCTTAAGTTTAAGGTAAATCAGCTCAGTAATATGGGCATGAAAATAATACCTATGAAAGAGAAAATTACAGCCGCGGCTTCATCACAGATACGAAAGAATATTGGAGAATCGGCAGAGCTGCTGCCGATTAAAGTTTACAATTATATAAAAGAGAAGGGAATATACAGTGCCGGAGAAATATGACGTCTTTAAGGAAATTTTGAAGAGCAGACTTAACGAAAAAAGGTATTATCACTCATTGTGCGTGGCCGATGAAGCTGTTCGGCTTGCTGAAAAATACGGCGGAGACACCGAAAAAGCTTATATCGCAGGTCTTCTTCACGATATAACCAAGAATGCAGCTCGAGAAGAACACTTGCAAATTTTTTCAGAGTCTGATATAATTCTTAATAATGTGGAAAAAAACGCTGAAAAGCTTTGGCATGCAATATCCGGCGCGGCATATGTTGAGAAAAAACTCGGCATACCGGACACAGAGATTATTGATGCCATACGTTATCATACGACGGCTAAAGCGGGAATGTCGCTATTGGCAAAGATTCTTTATTTAGCGGATTTCACCTCTGCCGACCGTGATTATGATGATGTTGACGTGATACGCGGATATGTGGATGAATCTCTGGAAAAGGCGTTTATATATGCCTTGCAGTATTCTATCAGGGATCTGGTGGATTCAGGCAGGGCTGTTCATACAGATACCGTTGCAGCTTATAACGAGGCTGTGCTGGGCAACGGCTGATATTTGGGAGGAAAAAACTTGGAAGCTTTTGAAATTTTAAAAATCGCCGCTAACGCGCTGAATGCTAAAAAAGCCAAAGAGCTTAATGCTGTGCGGATAGCTGAACTAACAGTGCTTGCGGAATATTTTCTTATGTGTACGGCCACCTCTTCCACACATGTCAGAGCGCTGGCGGATGAGGTCGAGGAAAAACTCAGCGAGGCCGGAGTGGCTCCTCACCATATTGAGGGAAAAACAACCGGCTGGATAGTGCTTGACTACGGCTCGGTAATAATTCACGTATTCAGCCGTGATCAGCGGGAGTTTTATGCGCTGGATAAGATGTGGAGCGACGGCGAATCGGTAGAGCTGAGTGATATTCTTGAGGAAGCAGAGGGAGACTGAAAATGAAATCAAGCTATGATTTTGCACAAATAGAAAAGAAATGGCAGAAAATCTGGGACGATAACCATACCTTTGAAGCTAAAAATGATTATACACTGCCTAAGTTTTACGGTCTGGTGGAGTTTCCTTACCCGTCCGGACAGGGTCTTCACGTAGGGCATCCGCGTTCATATACGGCAATCGACATAATCTGCCGCAAGAGACGTCTCCAGGGCTACAATGTGCTTTATCCGATGGGCTGGGACGCTTTCGGCCTTCCGACAGAAAACTACGCTATTAAGAACCATATACATCCGTCGATAGTGACCGCACAAAATGTTGCCAACTTCAAGCGTCAGCTCAAATCTCTCGGCTTTTCATTTGATTGGAGCCGCGAAATTAATACGACCGACCCGTCATATTATAAATGGACGCAGTGGATTTTTCTCCAGCTTTTCAAAAAAGGGCTTGCGTATAAAAAGAAAATGGCGGTCAACTGGTGCCCGTCCTGCAAATGCGTGCTTGCAAACGAGGAGGTCGTAGACGGTCACTGCGAACGCTGTGAAAGCGAGGTAGTACGTCGGGAAAAGAGTCAGTGGATGCTCAAAATCACCGACTATGCCGAAAAGCTGCTTGACGGTCTTGATGATGTCGATTTCATCGAAAGGGTAAAAACTCAGCAGCGTAACTGGATAGGCCGTTCATACGGCACTCAGGTAAAATTCAAGACCAATACCGGCGACATCTTTGAGATATTCACTACCCGTGCGGATACTCTGTTCGGAGTCACATATATGGTTATGTCGCCGGAGCATCCGCTTATTGAAAAATGGGCGGACAAAATAACCAATATGGATGAGGTACGTGCATATCAGGAAGAATCGGCTAAAAAATCCGATTTTGAAAGGACAGAGCTTGCAAAGGATAAAACAGGCGTCAGGCTTTCGGGGATAATGGCCGTAAACCCTGTGAATGATAATGAAATACCAATCTATATTTCCGACTATGTACTTATTTCCTACGGTACAGGCGCTATTATGGCGGTTCCGGGTCACGATAACCGCGACTGGGAATTTGCCAAAAAATTCGGATTGCCTGTAGTTGAGGTCGTTGCGGGCGGAGATGTTCAGAACGCTCCGTATACCGACTGCGCTGAGGGTAAAATGGTAAATTCCGGTTTCCTCAACGGAATGTCGGTGGAAGAAGCCAAAGCAGCTATGCAGAAATGGCTGATTGAAAAAGGTCTCGGATATATAAAGACCAACTACAAGCTTCGTGACTGGGTATTTTCACGCCAGCGCTATTGGGGCGAGCCGATACCTATGGTTTACTGCGAAAAATGCGGATATGTACCTTTGCCCGAAAGTGAGCTGCCGTTGATGCTCCCGAATGTAGAATCCTATGAGCCTACCGATAACGGCGAATCGCCTTTGGCAAAAATGACCGATTGGATAAATACCACATGTCCGCACTGCGGAGGACATGCGGTCAGGGAAACCGATACTATGCCGCAGTGGGCCGGTTCTTCGTGGTATTATCTTCGCTACTGCGACCCGCATAACGACAAAGAGATTGCCTCTAAAGAGGCGCTTGATTATTGGTGTCCTGTAGATTGGTATAACGGCGGTATGGAGCACACTACACTGCACCTGCTTTACAGCAGATTCTGGCATAAGTTTCTTTATGATATAGGTGTTGTGCCCAATCCCGAGCCTTATTCCAAGCGTACAAGCCACGGTATGATACTCGGCGAAGACGGCGTAAAAATGTCTAAATCCCGCGGCAATATTATAAATCCGGATGATATAATCAGGGATTACGGCGCCGATACTATGCGTGTCTATGAGATGTTTATGGGCGATTTTGAAAAGGCGGCTCCCTGGAGCTCTAAGTCTATCAAGGGAAGCAAACGCTTTTTGGAAAAAATCTGGGCGCTTTCAGAGCAGCTCACTGACGGCGACGGA
>USHL01000060.1 GCA_900554525.1 uncultured Oscillospiraceae bacterium
CTGCCGTCAGAGAAATTTATATTTTTAAGCGTTACTTTGCAGGTCTTGCCGTCAAGCTCAGAGCCTGAAGCTACGCTGTAATGAGGCACAAAATTATTGTCCAGCTTTACGAGCGGCTCATACAAAAGACGGCAAAGCTGCCGGTTAACGTCGGTTTTCGCGGTATATGGATTGAAGGTATCAGCCTGTGAATAAAGCAGAGTCATATAATCTCTTTGCACTGCCGCCGGCGTGTTTTCCGATGAACCCGAAGAAGAAGCCGACGGATTCCCGCGGCAGCCGGAAAGTACAAGCACAAGCGCCGAGAATAACGCAACGGCACGTTCAAACTGCTTCATTATTGTTATTCCTTTCATAGTGTGATATATACTTGCCGCCTCACAGCAGCACACGTTTTACCGAAAGCGTTTTTCCGGTAGCCTTATCAATATCGAAAATACAGCCGTTCAGCATACATTCGCCGCCTGCCGGCTCGAATCTTGACATATCCTTATTTTTAAGACGGTTTATTATGATTTCGCTTTTTACGCCCAGCACCGAATCACGCGGACCGGTCATACCGAGATCGGTAATATATCCGGTGCCGTTCTTCATCACCTGCTCGTCTGCGGTCTGAATATGGGTATGCGTGCCGAAAAATGCCGAAACCCGACCGTCAAGATATATGCCGAGCGCACGCTTTTCACTTGTGGCCTCGGCGTGAAAATCTACGACTATAACCGATGCACCGTCGTCTTCAGCGCGCGCAATCAGCTCGTCGGCACACTTAAACGGACAAGAAGGTTCCAGCTTTTCGAGATAAATCTTACCTATGAGGTTGATCACCGCTACCGAGACATAGCCGAGATCCGCAAGGCAGTATCCCTTTCCGCTCCGGTCCTCAGGCAGATTATGCGGACGAAGAATAAACGGATTGGAATCGAGGTATTCAAAAACCTGCCGGCGCCTCAGCGAATGGTTTCCGCCGGTGATGACGTCGGCTCCGCAGGCAAAAAGATATTCCGCACTTTCGGGAGTTATTCCGTTGCCGTCGGCTGAATTTTCACCGTTTACCACCGTAAAATCTATACCGCTCTCACGTTTAAAAAGCGGAAGAACATTTTTTACCTTTTCACAGCCTGCTGTACCGCAGACGTCTCCTATTGCAAGCAAGCGCATCTTATGACCCGATTTCTATTCCATAGTATATTCAAAGCAAAGCTTATCAAGCTTTATATCATTTTTATAATAATACATAAGCGTGTAAGGCGCGGTATTTAAGGAAACCTCGGCTTTTACAAGCTCGGCAAAGCCGCCCAATGGGACTATGCGCGCCTCAGCGTCAGCGGAGCTGTCTGCCGTGATTTCTTTAAAACCAAGCCTTTTATAAAAAGCCGTAAGACCGCTGTCGGCCGGCTTTAAAAATATGAACCTTTCCGTACTTTTTTTAAGCTTTTCCAACAGCTCAGACATCAGGCCTTTTCCGCGGTATGTCCCGCGCGTAGCCGCCGCGTATACATAGTAAGATTCTGTTTTGAATCCCCCGTAATAAAGGACACATGGCAATGCAAAAAGCATTGAGGCAGTCACGCCGCCGTATTCCAGTGAACGTATATATCCGCCGCAAAGCTTAAAAAGCCTGTCCTCAAAGGCGGTATCCTCATCTTTAAAAGCCTCGCGGTATATCTCACGCAGCTCGGTTTCGTTCATAAGCATCACCGGCATTTACTCATTTTTTGGACGGCAGGAATACTTTTCGAGCAGCATGGCCGGCTTATAAGAAAGCTTGGCTTTTCTAAGCCCGTCTATACCCATATCGTCCTCACGGTTTATATACTTATAACCTCCGAGAGCATTAGCGGCAAACTCACGGTTTATGACAGTATAGCCCTCGGCGTATTCAGGCAGTGCCTTTTCGATATGAATATCAAAAACCTCGCTGTTTATCGGCGAGCCGAGAGTAAAGGCAACCGCCTCGCCGCCGACAAAAACCGCTCCGCCTGTAACGCCGAGCCTTTCCATATTTGAAAGCATAAGCGAAACACCGTCTCTTTCACACTTGAGCTGACAATCGGCACGATATGAATTTTCACTGTACCAGCGGTCGGCACATATACGCACCGCTTCTACGTTAGCGGCTGTTATCGGTTCATAATGCCATTCATTTTTCTTTGAAAAGGCGCTGATATGATTGCGTTTAGAATGGTACTTTTTGCCGGAAAGCAAAGCCAAATCGCCTTGCAAATAAATATAATCGAAAGCGTCGCGGTTTTCCTCAAAAATATATTTATCTCCGTAACGTTCACGGAAAAGCGCAAGCTTTTTACCCTCCTGCGCCCAAAACCTCGGATATTCCCTTCCGCAGTAACCACGAATAAGACTCATCCCCTTTTCGAAATCCCCGCCGAACGGCAAACGGAATACGGGGTTTTCATCAGGCCCTGACTTTATTATGAGCTGCCCGTCGCAGAAAGCCGCCATATTGTTAAAACGGCACTGCCAGACCAAAAGATTGACAAATGCACTTTCGCAGGAAAATTCCCCAATATCGGTTATATAACTGCTTATAAGAGCTATATCGTCTGTTTCTATTTTTTTAAAGTTTAGCATAAATACCTCTGGAAAAGCCTGACAAAAGCAGGACGGTATACGCCCTGCTTTCAGTTCGATTTATTCTTCCGAGCTTGAAGAAGATGACGACTGCGATGATGACGATGAACTGTCATTTTGTTCTTTCGGGTCGGAAGCGTCGGTACCGCCATGCGCCGTGCAGACAGGCGGAATATTGCTCTTGCGGTACCAGCCGAGTTTTTTTGAGGTACAGCCGGAAGTAGCAAGATTGCCGGTTGCGGTACAATAGTATTTTTCAACGGCGTAGCTGCTGTCGGTAAATTCTTTAGGCTCAAGCCCCGAATGTATCTCAGACATTACATTTCCCCATATTGTCTGGGCTATCCGGCTGTTCGGGATTTTCTGCTGGGTGTCGTATCCGCACCAGCAGGATGCCACATAATAAGGTGAACCGCCGACAAACCAAAGGTCGTTCTGATTATTGGAGGTACCTGTTTTGGCATATATTTTCATATCTTTGATATAATTGCACGCTCCTGCGCCGGTACCGTTGCTGCCGTATACAACACTCTGCAGAAGATGATTCATAACGGTAGCGGTATCCTCACTGACAGCCATCTCCGGCTCGCCGTCGTATTCAAGCACTACATCGCCGTGCTGGTCTGTAACCTTTGTATAAAACGTAGGCTCGTTGTAAAGTCCGGAATTCCCGAATATGGCAAAAGCCGCTGCTGATTCGAGGGTAGTGAGACCGCCGTTGGTACCGCCCATTCCGAGCGGCGAAAGATTAATATCCTCACTTGTGAGATTTTTAATCCCTAATTTCTGTGTCAGAAAATCATATGAAGTCTGCGGCTTCATTTTATTTACGAGATACACCGGTATGGTATTGACAGAACGTTCCAGTGCATACTGCACCGTTATATTTCCCCAATAGTTAGTATACCAGTTTACCGGTGTCCAGCCGTTGTAATTGGTTTTTACGTCGTTTACTATGCTTGAAAAATGGATAAGATCCTGCTCTATCGCCGGAGCATATGCCGCAATAGGCTTCATTGTGGAACCGGGCTGCCGTACGGCATCGGTTGCGCGGTTAAAACTTCTGTTAGTAGTTTTTTCTCCGATTCCGCCGACTATACCGAGCACATGACCGTTATAGTCCATAACCGTCATCGCACCCTGCAAAAGCTTTCCGTCCTTGCCCTTTATGGCATAAGACTCGGTATCGGCAAAAACCTCCTCCATAGTGCTCTGAATTTTCGGGTCGAGTGTAGCATAAATCTTATAGCCGTTGTTGTAGAACATCGTAGAAGCATGCTTTTCCTCATAACCGTACTTTTCGCACAGATCGGCTATTACCTGGTCTATAAGCGCATCCACAAAATAAGAGTTGATCTCGTCTTCCTTAAGAGACTCCTCTGAGGCTACGATTTTAATTTCCTCGTTTTTGGCGGCCTCGTATTCCTCTTCGGTAATATATCCCTGGTCCAGCATTTCATACAGTACGGTATTGCGGCGGGTTTTATTTTCCTCGGGATTATCGTCGGGCGCGTAATAGGTCGGGCTTTTTGTGATAGCCGCCAGACAGGCGCACTCTGCTATCGTGAGTTCATTTACATTCTTGTCAAAATAGTAGTTGGCAGCGACCTCAACGCCGTAGGTGCCGTGACCCATAGGTATAGTATTCAGATAACATTCCATTATCGTTTCTTTGGCATACTTGCTTTCAAGATACCTCGCACGCATAATTTCACGAATCTTGCGGCTGGGCTTCTGAGAGTTATCACCGGTCAGGTTCTTTACAAGCTGCTGCGTGATTGTGGATCCGCCCTGCTGCGAATCGTAAATCTGTATGAACATATTGACAAAGGCGCCGAGGGTGCGTTTCCAGTCAACACCGCTGTGCTTAAAGAAGCGCTTGTCCTCAATCGCGACAAAAGCTTCGACAAGATTCTGCGGTATACCCTCATAGGACTCGTCGCCGCTCTTGGCTGCTTTTTCATCATAAGCCACCCAGATTCGGTTAAATTCGCCGTGAAGGCGCTGGTACTCCTGTACGTTGCCGTTTCCGTCGTCTATATATATAGTGGTAGTGAAGTTAAGCTTCAGATCGTTCAGGTCCTCGTCCATCGTACCGTCTATCATAGTAAAGGCATACATCAGAAATGCCGAGACTATAATGCTCACGGTGATAAGCCCTATCAAAAAAACCGTCAGCACGGCGCGAAGGACTTTATCCCTTTTCCGGCGTGTTTTCTTCGGTTTTTTGCCCTTCGGCTTTTTGGTTTCGTTTCGGGAAGAAAAGCTGTTGAGATCAAAGCTTATTCCGTCATTTTCCGGAAGGTTTCCCGAATTATCGTAACTGAATAAATCTTTATCGTCCATAAATACCTCCGTCCGAAAATTAGGAGTGTGTTTTTGCCCTGCTGCCGCGGCAGCGCGTTTCCCGTGATCGGCAAAAAAAGCCGATACGGCCATATTATAACATATTATTTCCCCAAAATCAACTTTTTGCATTTTAATGTGCTGAATAAAAGTATAACACGCAACAAAAAATAATTTAACCCAGATTTAACAAATCTGAGATTACAGACTTAACATTCCCGAATTATAATATGGGCATACCAAAACAAAAGGAGAAAAAAATATGAAAAAGCTTTTAAGTATTACTCTTGCGGCAAGCTTGATAATCGCCGCACTGACAGGCTGCGGAGGAAAAGGCAGCGATCAGATTTCCGTACTTACACGTGAAGAAGGCTCCGGTACACGCAGCGCTTTCATAGAGCTGCTCGGAATCGAACAGGAAGACGCAGACGGCAACAAAACCGACAAAACCATCACAAGCGCCGAAACCACCAATTCCACCTCTGTTATGATAACCACCGTAGAGGGCAATAAAAACGCTATCGGCTATATCTCTCTCGGCTCTCTCGCCGACGCTGATGTCAAGGCGCTTAAGGTTGACGGCACCGAGGCTAACGCAGATAATGTAAAATCCGGTGACTATAAGGTTTCACGTCCGTTCAACCTTGCCACCAAAGGAGACGTTTCCGAGGTCGCAGGCGACTTTATAAACTATATCCTCAGCGAAGACGGCCAGAAGGTTGTTGAAGAAAACGGTTATATCAGCAACGGCAACAACGGTAAATACACCCCTTCCAACAAAAGCGGTAAAATCACCGTCGGCGGTTCATCATCTGTCACTCCTCTAATGGAAAAGCTGAAAGAGGCTTATATCGCCCTTAACCCCAACGTTCAGATAGATGTTCAGCAGAATGATTCAACCTCCGGTATGACCGGCACCGTAGACGGAATATACGATATCGGAATGGCCTCCCGCGAAGTTAAGGACAGTGAAAAGGAAGCGGGTCTCGTTCCCACCGTCATCGCTCTTGACGGCATAGCGGTAATCGTCAACAACGACAATGAAATTAACGAAATCACTTCAGAGCAGATAATGAAAATCTACACCGGTGAAATCACCGCCTGGAGCGAGCTCGGATAATAATTCTTCCTCAAAATAAAGCAAAGCTCTTCCCTTTTATTAAGGGAAGGGTTTTGCCATAGAATAATAATAGGAGCTTTTTTATGCAGCTTTCATTGCAAAAAGTCAAGGAAACGGCTATGCAGATAGTTTTTATCGTCTGCGCCTGCGTCTCAATTCTGGCAGTTCTTTTAATCTGCTTATTTCTGTTTGCCAACGGTATACCGGCAATCAGGGAAATAGGCGTTTTTGATTTTCTTCTGACCACGAAATGGAAACCGCTTGAGGGATTATACGGCATCCTCCCGATGATTATAGGCAGTATTTACGTCACCGCAGGGGCCATAATAATCGGCGTGCCGATAGGCGTATTCTGCGCGGTATATATGGCGCAGTTCTGCCCTAAAAAAATCTATAAAATACTCAAGCCTACTGTTGATCTGTTAGCCGGCATACCCTCTATCGTATACGGCTTTTTCGGTCTTGTCGTTATAGTTCCGGTTATGCAGTATCTGACCGGAACCTCCGGCAAAAGCGTACTAACTGCCTCAATAATGCTCGGAATCATGATTCTTCCGACAATTATAAGCGTTTCGGAGGCGGCTATCCGCGCTGTGCCCGAAAGCTATTACGAGGGAGCCTTGGCACTCGGCGCAACCCACGAAAGAAGCATTTTCAAGGTGACTCTTCCCGCCGCAAAATCCGGTATTACCGCCGGCGTCATTCTCGGAATAGGACGCGCCATAGGCGAAGCCATGGCAGTAAATATGGTGGCAGGCAATCAGGTTCAGATACCGGAAAGCATATTTGACGGCGTGCGTACCCTTACCTCCAACATAGTTCTTGAAATGGGCTATGCCACAGACCTTCACCGCGAGGCGCTCATCGCTACGGCGGTAGTGCTGTTTGTATTCATACTTATAATTAATCTGCTTTTTTCTCTTGTTAAAAAGAAAGACAAACCAAAAAGAAAGGCGGGGGGCAAAAAATGAGCAAGGCCGCTCAAAATTCGATAAACAAAATATCCTTCCGCCAAAAGCTCAGGGCGTATAAAAAGCGTCCCGGATCGCTCATACTTATGCTGCTGACCTGGCTTTCAGCTATTATCACCGTCTTTATAGTGCTGCTGCTTATTTTCTATATACTTATAAAAGGTATTCCTCATATAAAGCCTGAGCTCTTCGCCTGGGAATACAACAGCGAAAACGTTTCTATGATGCCCGCTATTATAAACACCGTAACAATGACCTTTTTTTCGCTGCTGCTTGCGGTGCCAATCGGAGTATTTTCAGCCATATATCTGGTGGAATACGCAAAGCGCGGCAACAGGCTTGTCGGAATAGTACGCACCACTACCGAGACTTTAGCCGGTGTACCCTCAATAGTATTCGGACTTTTCGGCTATCTCATATTCGTCGTCGCCTGCGGCTTTAATCTTTCAATGCTTTCGGGCGCGCTGACCCTCGCGATAATGATACTGCCTACCATTATGCGCACCACCGAGGAGGCTCTTCTGAGCGTTCCCGATTCCTTCAGGGAGGGCAGCTTCGGTCTCGGCGCTGGCAGACTCAGAACAGTCTTCCGAGTAGTACT
>USHL01000061.1 GCA_900554525.1 uncultured Oscillospiraceae bacterium
GCCTATTCCTGAGAAAGACGATTTTTTTGAAAATATCTGGCGCGGCTACCGTGAAAACAGAAATATTTATTAAGGTGGATTTATCATGCTTAAGGCAGGCCTTGTTTCAATTTCTTTCAGAAGCAAATCTCCGGATGAGATTATTTCCGCTGCAAAAAGCGCGGGACTTGAGACAATAGAGTGGGGAAGCGACGGTCACGCGCCGTTTTACGACACCGAAAGGCTCAGATATATCGCTGAAAAGCAAAAAGCGGCGGGAATTAAAAGCTGCACCTACGGGACATATTTCAGAATCGGAGTGAATTACTGGGGCGAAATATACGCTTATATTGCCGCCGCCAAGATACTCGGAGCCGGGATTTTACGTGTTTGGTGCGGGAATAAGGCTTCAATGGATTATTCCGAAGCCGAGGAGCAAAAGCTTATCTCCGACAGCCGCAGGATAGCCGCCGCCGCCGAAAATGAAGGCGTGGCCGTTTGTCTTGAGTTTCATCCGCATACCTTCAGCGATGAGCTGAAATCCTCGCTGAGGCTTATAAAGGCGGTCGGCTCACCGGCGTTTAAGATGTACTGGCAGCCCAATCAGTTCAAGACTGCCGAAGAAAATATACTCAGCGCCGCGGGACTTGCGGAATATGTCGAGAATATACATGTCTTTAACTGGGACGCACACAGACGTTATCCGCTGGGTGAAGGTATAGATATATGGCGTAAATATGCAGCCTGCTTTAAGGGTGAGCACACAATGATGCTTGAATTTATGCCGGATGACGATATAAATTCGCTGACAGAAGAGGCTCGGGCGCTCAGAGATATAATAACGGGGTGAGTTTATGAGAATGATATATCTTTGTTCAAATCCTGCTACGGTGGATTATGTTTACGGCCGAAATGTAAAAGACGAACTTTTATGCGCAGAAAGGGTTTATTCAAAGGAAGAAGCAATCTGTTCGAAAGCAGAGCTTGCGGACACCGAATATATATTTTCAACCTGGGGAATGCCTGAGCTTTCGGCAGAGGAGATCAGAGAGGTGTTTCCGGCTTTGAAATGCGTGTTTTACGCCGCGGGAACGGTGCAGGAATTTGCCCGTCCGTTTCTTGAGTGCGGAGTAAAAGTATTCAGCGCCTGGGCGGCAAATGCCGTGCCTGTGGCCGAGTATACGCTGGCGCAGATTCTGCTGGCTTCAAAGGGCTTTTTCCCGGAGGCGGCAAGGCAGAGCAGGGGGGACCTTGAAGGTGCGCAGAAATTAAAACCCTGTTATCCCGGCAACTTCGGCATAAGGATCGGAATAATCGGTGCGGGGATGATAGGACGCAAAGTTATAGAGCTTTTAAAGCCATTTAATATTTCTGTGATGGTTTTTGATCCGTTTCTGAGTGACAGCCGTGCGGCGGAATTAGGCGTTGAAAAGGTGAGCCTTGAAAAGCTGTTTTCGGAATGTGAGATAATTTCCAATCATCTTGCCAATAATGCTCAGACGGAAGGTATGCTGAATTACGGTTTATTCAGCCGTATGAAGCCGTATTCTACATTTATAAATACCGGCCGCGGAGCACAGGTGGTCGAGAAAGATCTCGCAAGAGTATTAAAAGAGCGAGAGGACATTTATGCGCTTTTAGATGTTACCTGGCCTGAGCCGCCCGAACCGGGTCATGCTTTTTATAGCCTTGAAAACTGTATATTAACCCCTCATATTGCGGGCAGTCTCGGAAATGAGGTGCACCGCATGGCAGAATATATGCTTGAAGAATACAAACGCTTTGAAAACGGCGAGCCGTGTCTTTATGAAGTGACGGAAGACATGCTTGCTACCATGGCGTAAATAAAAGGAGGAAACCACATGCGAAAACTTTTGAAAAAACTGGGAGCGGTAATCTCGTCTGCTGCGTTGATTTTATCGTCCGCCGCGGTTATAGCCTCCGCTTCGGAGCCTGATTACAGCGGGTATTATGAGCTTATGCGCTTACGCTGGGAGGATACTCTTACCGGCGGAGACAGCTATGACCGCTCCGACCCGGTGATTGCGGAAAAAATCGAGACCGTTTCAAATGCGGCGGCGGAGTATCTGAACACTATGACCGATAAATCCACTTGGGATACCAACGGCACAGGCGGCTATATATGGTCCGATCTTGACCCGATGACACTTTCAAGCTTTGACCGCTACTCAAGCGTAACAAGCATGTATAAGCGTGTCAGGGAGATGGCTTTGGCATATCGTATAGGCAATGAAAGCGTTTTCGGTAATCAGGAGCTTAAGGCTGCGGTTATCGATGCATTGGACTGGCTTAACCGTAAATGGTATAATCCGGATATTGAGCAGTATGGCAATTGGTATCAGTGGCAGATAGGCATACCGCTTCCGCTTAACGATATTTTGGTGCTTATGTATAATGAATTGCCGGACGGAATGCTTGAAAGCAATATTGCGGCGATAGACGCATTTCCGCCTCTGCCCGGTCATGTTATGACCGGTGCCAACCAGATTTGGCGTTGTACTGTGATGGCGGTCAGAGGCGCTTTGGGAGAAAATTCCGAAATGCTGGAAAAAGCCAATTCAGGCATAAAATCTGTTCTGCCCTACGTCACTTCGGGCGACGGTTTTTATACTGACGGTTCCTTTGTTCAGCACAATATGTACGCCTATACAGGCGGTTACGGTGCGAGTCTTATAAGAAATCTTACGCCGACGCTTCAAATGATGAGCGGAACTCCGTGGGAGGTTACCGGGGAGAGTATAAATAATCTTTACAGGTGGATATACGATTCCTTTGAGCCTCTTTATTATAAAGGCGCGTTTATGGATATGGTGCGCGGACGCGAGGTTTCAAGGCAGAACACATCATCGTATGTTACGGGAGGATATATCCTTGAGGGAATCATAAGGGTTATACAGTTTGCTCCTGAAGAGGACGCTGCATACTATAAAAGCCTTGTAAAGTATATGATAGAGGAAAGCCAAGAGGTATATGATTTCTATGAAAACACCACTATACAGATTTATCTGCTCGCCAAGGAAATAATGGATGATCCGTCTGTATCTCCCCGTAGCGGTTATGAGCTTTTCAAAATGTATTCCGCTATGGACAGGGCGGTACAGCATAACGAGAATTATTCTGTCGGCATATCTATGCATTCAAAGCGTATCGCCGCCTTTGAAAAGATTAACGGCGAAAATATTAAGGGCTGGTATACCGGCAGCGGCATGCTTTATCTTTACAATAACGACCTTACACAGTTTACGGGCGATTATTGGTGTACGGTAGACGCGAGGCGTCTGCCGGGAACTACGGTGCTGCGCGGGGTGGCCGATCTCCCGGCGGAGGCGAACGGTAAAAACGCGCTCGGGCAAAATTCGTGGGCAGGAGGCACCGGAATACTCGGTCTTTACGGCACGGTCGGTATGCAGCTCCAGCCGGTGGATCAAACGCTTAATGCCAAGAAATCCTACTTTATGTTCGACAATGAAATAGTGGCGTTGGGTTCGGATATTACTGCTGAGGACGGCGACAGTGTAGAAACTACCGTTGAAAATCTGAAGCTTAACGCTGCCGGCAATAATAAATTCATTGTGAACGGTGAAGAAAAGAGCACTCAGCTCGGCTACAGCGAAAGTATTTCAGGCGTGAACTGGGCATATATTGAGGGCAATTATGAAAATTCCGATGTCGGTTATTATTTTCCGGATACAGCCTCTTTCAATGTACTGCGTGAGAACCGTACCGGAACATGGTCTGATGTCAATCAGGCGGCAACGCAGAAGGACGATACCGAGAAAAACGCAAATTATCTTACTATGTATATTGATCACGGAAAGACTCCTTCGGGGGCGGGCTATTCATATGTTCTGCTGCCCGGAATGAGCAGTGAAGAAACCGCGGCATATTCCGCCAATCCTAATATAACCGTGCTTGCCAACAATGCGGATGTTCAGTCTGTTAAAGATGATACGATAGGCGTTGCGGGTGCCAACTTCTGGAATAATAAGGAAACTACCGTTTATGAGACCGTAGACGGAGAGCAGAAGGAATATATAACCTCAAACTCAAAGGCTTCCGTAATGGTAGCAGAAAAGGACGGGAAAATTGAAATTTCGGTTTCCGATCCGACACAGGAAAACAGCGGAGTTATAGGCATTGAGGTAAACCGCAGCGCGGCAAAGGTAATTTCTAAGGATGACCGGATTTCAGTTATACAGACATCTCCTTCGGTAATGCTGGCTGTAGATGTATCCGGTCTTAAGGGGCAGAGTGTTTCGATTACGCTTGAGGCAGGCAGTTCGGAGGATACTTCAAAAACGGCGCCGAAAATCGTGTCGGATAATGTGCTTACCGTCAGAAGTAATGAAACGGCGGTAGCGTCGGTTGAAATTACCGGTACGCGCCCTGTAAGCCTTTCGCTTTCCGAAAACGCGCCGGAAGGCGTTACCGTAGACCGCTTCGGTATGCTGGTTATAGACGGAACGCTTGCTATCGGTACATACAGGTTTGAAATTACCGCCGAAAATGCCTACGGCAGCGATACACAAAGCTTTACGCTTGTAAAGCGGAACAGCACTCCCGTGGCTCACTGGAGCTTTGACGAGGGCAGCGGCGATACTTTTTCCGACAGTATAAATACAGGAAGAAAAACCGAACTCGCCAATGGGCCTGAATGGACGGATGACGGATATAAAAACGGTGCTATACAGTTTGGAGAGCCTGCCGGTTCGGCGGCTCCGGTTGCGGTCGTACAGACTACCAACGATATGGCGTTTACCGGCGGAATTGAAATAGAGCTTGCCGTTCAGTTTGACCAAAGCCCGCTTGACAGAACACAGCTTTTGCTTGAAAAGCGCGCGGCTACCGGTGCGACTTATATTCCGTATGCGCTGAGGGTGTCGAGTGAAGGAAAAATAGGACTTCGCTGGAACGATAAATGGTATGAAAGCGACCCGTTAGACTGGCAGAGCGGAGTGTGGTATGAAATTTATGTCCGTCATGACGGTCAGAAAATAGTTTTTGAGCGAAGCGGAGTCAAATGCGGCGCAGTGCCGAATACAGAATTTACAACGAATAATAATTCTTATTTTGCGATAGGCGCGGGAAGAGTAAGCTCAGGCGATTATTTTGTCGGAAAAATCGATGAGGTGGTTCTGAGTACTCCCAATGAAAAGGGCGGATTGCAGATAACTTCGTCAGACAGCTTTACTTTGATTCCCGGTACTGCCGACAGCTTTAACGTTACGGTGAACGATTCTTCGAGACCGGTTATTTTCGGACTTTACGGCGCGCCGGAGGGTGTTTCTATCGATGAAAACGGAGTTATCACGGTGGACGATGCCGTAGCTCAGGATGTTTATAATTTTTATATAACCGCTTCGTATACCGATGAGCTGGACGCGGTGCAGTCGTTTATTCTGACGGTAGGCAATCCGATACCAGAGGTTACTCCCTCCGGCTCGGTAATTTACTGGAACTTTAATGAGGGCGCCGGAAATATCGCAAAGACTAAATCTACCCTTTCATCGGTTTCATCGGCAGTTGATTTCAACGCAAAGTTAAACGGCGGAACGACTTGGGTTGACGGCTTTGTCGGTTACGGCGTGCATTTCGGCGCTAAGGCTGATAGTATTGATGTAGTGTATACAAACAATTACAGCACTCCTAACGGCATCGGTATGGATCCTAATTCGGCAAATAATAAGTTCGGCGGCGGCGTGGAATATGATTTTTGGGTAAACTTTGATGTAAGCCCCATAGGCCGCGAGCAGTACCTTATCAGCCGTAAAAATAACGGCGGCAAAATTCCTTATGCAATAAAAGTGACCTCAGAGGGCAAGCTGGCTTATTGCTGGGGCAATGAGTGGACCGAGGGAGAGGCGCTTACCGACTGGAAAGCGGGCGAATGGTATCATATAAATATTACCCGTATGAAGGACGGAACCGTTACCTTAAAGCGTGACGGTATAGTTGTCGGAACCGGCGTGAATACTTCCGCCTTTGTAAACTCGGGAGGCGGTGTCGGTATAAACCATACCGACAGGTCTTCAAGCTCTAACTGTTTTGTCGGCATATTGGACGAATTCTATATGGGCGCTTTGGGCGGAGGAAAAGAAACAGTGCTCCGCAGCAAAGTGAGCTTTGATACCGGCGGCGGAAACGAAGTTGCTCCGCAGTATATCTGGCTTAACGAAACGGCGGTGACGCCGGATGTGCCCGAAAAACTCGGATGTGAATTTGTCGGCTGGTATACCGATAAGGGCTTTACCGATGAGTTTGACTTTGATACCCCTATAACCGAAGACATAACCCTTTACGCCAAATGGAATGTCACGGAAAAAATCCCCGAGGCAGAAGCACCGGAAGGCACCGTAACCTACTGGAACTTCAACGAGGGCGAGGGCACCGTAGCGTATGACCGTTCTTCTTCGCCTAAGGACGGCACGATAGTCGGCGGGGAATGGACCGACGGTTTTATCGGTTCGGGACAGAGACTGTCAAAGCAGACCGATAAGGTTTCGTACAGGGTTAGCTGGCAGGGAGGCTCCTCTGTCGGGATGGATCCGAACCAGGGCACGCTTCTTAAAGACGGAGCGGAATATGATTTTTGGGTCAACTTCGATGTGTCTCCTAATGAGCATGAACAATTTATGATAGCACGTGCAAATCCCGGAGGTAATATTCCATATGCTATACGCGTGAGTGAGGAAGGCAGACTCGGTTATTGCTGGAACGGCGGCTGGGTTGAGGGTGAAGCACTTGACTGGAATGCCGGAGAGTGGTACCATATTAATGTTACGCGTACAAAGGACGGTACCGTAACCTTAAAACGTGACGGTATAGTTGTGGGTACAGGCAGCAATACACTTGGTTTCAGAGCGTCTGACGGAGCTATCGGCTTTAACAGCAGTGATAAAATCACCGCTTCAAACTTTTTCTGCGGAATTATAGATGAGTTTTATATGGGTAATGCCGGCGGCGGTGAAAAAATAACCATGCGAAGCAAGGTGACATTTGATTCAAACGGCGGGAGTGCCGTAGCGCCGCAGTATGTATTCAGCGACGAATCTGCGCTTTCGGAAAGTCCCGTTAAAGAAGGAGCCGAATTCCTCGGCTGGTATACCGATGCGGAATGCACCGATGAATATGATTTTACAGAGCTTGTAACAAGGGATATTACTCTTTATGCCAAGTGGTCTTCAAGCTCGGAGCCGATAACCGATATTGTACTCGATTTGGAAAATATAATTGCCGGAAGGGGATATCATCTTAACGCCTCAATATTGCCGGATACTTCGGATGTGTCTGTCGAATGGTCTGTCAAGAACGCGGCGGATACAGGAGCAGATATTGAAAACGGTGTGCTTACCGCATCAAACAGCGGTGAATTTATTATTACCGCCACGGTAAAAGACGGTATTTCCGCAGGTGTGGACTTTGTTAAGGATTTCACACTTACTGCCTTTGAACTGGGCGATGTCAATGAAGACGGAAGAGTTGATATCCGTGATTTGATTCGTCTTAAAAAGCTTGCGGCTGATGATGAGAGCGCAGACAATCCGCTTGCCGATATCAATAATGAAGATCGGAAGAGCACACGTCTGAACTCCAGTCACTGCATGAATCTCGTAT
>USHL01000062.1 GCA_900554525.1 uncultured Oscillospiraceae bacterium
AAAAGCGGCGCCCTCAAGAAAAGCTGCACCTCCTTTATTTCTTCCGAGGAATTTTCGGAAATATTCGATTATATAGAAAAGCTTATGCGCGACACCGGAAATGCAATTATAAGCGGCGATATTTCGGTTGACCCTACAGACGGCAGGGAATCTCCGGCCTGCAAATACTGTGACTTCGCTTCGGTGTGCGGTATTGAAGAAGAAAGCGGACGGCAGGTGCCGGAGCTTAAAAACGATGAGGTATTTGAAAAAATGAGGGAGGTGTATAAAAATGGAGTTTAAGCCTACTGCTGAACAAAAACAGGCGATAGAGGCCGAGGGTAATGTGCTTGTAGCCGCCGCCGCTGGTTCAGGCAAAACGGCGGTACTGGTTGAACGCGTGATAAAAAAGCTTACAGACAGGGTTTCGCCCGTCAGCGCGGACAGGCTGCTTATTGTGACCTTTACAAACGCCGCCGCCGCCGAAATGCGCACAAGAATAGAAAAACGTCTTGACGATGAATGCCGCAAGCACCCTCAGGATATAGGTATAAAGCGTCAGCGTCAGCTGCTCGGCAGCGCTAAGATATGCACGATCGACTCCTTCTGCATCGACCTCGTAAGGGAAAATTTTGAAAAAGCGGGAGTAATGCCGGATTTTAAAGTAAGCGACGGTTATGCTTTAAGGCCGGTTGACGAAAATATACTGAGCAATATAATTAATGAATATCTCGAGAATAATGACCCGCTATTTTTGGGATTGCTCGACACTGTCGGTGCGGAGTATGATGAAAGCAATTTTTTAAAGCTTATATTGGATATCTATGATTACAGCCGTCAGCTTCCTTTTCCGGATAAGTGGTTTGATTCGTTAGAAAAAATGTACTCGTGCGGTTTTAGTGACAGTGAATGGTATAAATATGCTTTCGACAGGGCTGAAACATTAATACGTAAAATTATTTTGGTGCTTGCGAATGTATGTGATATGCTTGAGTGTGACGGAAAAGCTGCGGAAAGGTTTATGCCGTTTATTAAGGAACTGAAAATTCTGGCTGAGGGGCTGCTGGCAGCGGCCGAAAGCAGGGATTGGGATGAATTTTATAATGCACTCGAAGGCTTGGCTTTTCCGAACACACCGAAAGCAAACGGACTTACGGATTCCGCAGGGGCGGCGGCCGCAAAAGCGGCTGCGGGGTATATAAAAAAGGATATTGATACCCTCAAAAAGCTTTTTTATGATAGCTGCGGCGGTGTTTCGGAACAAATAGAATCCCTTTCCGGGCAGGTATCGCTGCTCTGTAAAATACTTAAAACCTTTTCTGAGCGGCTGTTTGAGGAATATCTGAGCCGCAACACTTTTACCTTTCACAATACAGAGCATATGGCGCTTAACCTTTTATATTCCGAGGAAAGCGGAGACTTTACTCCCGAGGCCGAAGAGTTTTTAAGCCGCTTTGACGAGGTAATGGTGGATGAATATCAGGATACCAACGACCTGCAGGATATGCTTTTTTACGTACTTTCGGGCCGTGAAAAACGGCTGTTTGCAGTCGGGGATGTCAAGCAGAGCATTTATGGCTTCAGGGGTGCTAATCCCCAAAATTTTCTTGAAAAGAAAAACAGATATATTCCGATAGAAGATGCGGACGAGAGCCAGCCCAAGAAAATAATTCTCGGAAAAAATTTCCGCTGCCGGCGCGAGGTCTGCGATTTTATAAATTTCTTTTTTGAAAGTATGATGACCGCTGATTCGGGCGGCATAGTTTACGATGCTTCCGAACGTCTTATTCCCGCCACAGTGTTTCCGCATTCGGAAGTGCCTCCGGTTAATATGGCACTTATAG
Source organism: uncultured Oscillospiraceae bacterium (assembly GCA_900554525.1). GTDB lineage: Bacteria > Bacillota > Clostridia > Oscillospirales > Acutalibacteraceae > UBA737. Next base: position 1,824 of record USHL01000062.1, read on the forward strand.
AAAGCGGAGGAAATTCCGATGAGCGTCTCAGTGCTGAGGGACGGTATATTGCGGAATATATAAAAAGCATTATTTCTGCCGGTAATTGCATAAAAGAAAACGATTCTGTTCTTCGCAGAGCCGTTTATTCGGATTTTGCCATACTTTTACGCTCTACCAAAAGAAAGGCCGCACTTCTGGCGGCAGAGCTCAGAAAGCAGGGAATACCGGTGAATTTCAGTCTGGAGGAATTTTCCGAAACGGTAGAAATATCTGTATTTCTTGCGCTTTTAAAGGTGATAGACAACCCGAATTCCGATATTGAGCTTTTAACGGTTATGCATTCACCGATTTTCGGCTTCAGCATGGATGAGGCAGCAGGTATACGCATTGCCAAACGCAGCGGATCTTTTTATTCGGCTGTTGTATACAGCGCGGCAGCGGGAGATGAGCATTGCATCGAATTTTTGAAAGCGATCGAAAAATACCGTCTTTACGGGGTTACGCTGCCGATTTCCAAGCTTATAACAAAACTGTTTTCCGAGACAGATTATCTTAATACGGTTTCGGCTATGACCGACGGATTGCGGCGCAGAAACAATCTGTTGCTGCTAAGAGACTATGCCGCGCAGTATGAGGGTGAAAACGGAGGAAGCATAGGCGGATTTGTACGCTATATACTTAAGCAATCGGAAAACGGCATGAAATCGGCGGCGGTAGCATCGGGCAGCGATACTGTAAAAATAATGAGTATTCACGCATCAAAGGGGCTCCAGTTCCCGGTCTGCATAATAGCGGACACGGATTCTGATTTTAACGACAGTGATTCGCGGCGCAACGCTACTTACTCTTCAAAATTCGGCATAGGCTTCAGGTATTTTGACGAACAGCGAAAAGTCAAGCGTACTACTGTCGGCAGGGAGATAATAATTGACAGCGCACGCCGTTCGTCTCTCGAAGAGGAGCTGAGACTTTTGTATGTGGCCATGACAAGGACACAGGATATGCTGCTGTTTACCGCTTCTTCGGGAAATATACAAAAGCTGATAAATGACTGCCGAGCTCTTGTGGCGCTTTCGGGCGATATCCCGTCTGCGGAGATTTTCAGCCGTTCGAGGTCATACGCTAAGTGGCTTGTGTCGGCAATATTGTTTCATCCTGACGGCAGGGAGCTTCGAGGAAATGATTCCGGTATAATTCCGTTCGAAACGGAAAGTCATATCAGAATAACGCTTTCGGAGGATACACCGCCGGAGGAGACAGTTTCTGAATGTGTTTACAAGCAGCAAGCGGCTGACAGCGAAACAATCAAGGCAATAAAAGCAAATATTGCTTTTAAATATCCATTTGAGGATCTGATATCCGTCGAGGCTAAAAGCTCAGTTTCGTCTCTTGCCAATAAAGCTGAAAGTGCAAAATACGCTTTTTCAACACGTCCGTCATTTATGAGCGACGGAGGATTAACTCCGTCGGAAAAAGGCACTGCTATGCATAGGGTGATAGAGCTTTTTGATTTTGCAAATGCCGAAGATATAGAAGGCGAAATAGACAGGCTCTACGAATGGCAGTATATAACCGAAAGAGAAAAAGATGCAATTAACCGCAGAGCTCTAAAAGCCTTTTTTGAAAGCGATGTTTTTGCACGTATAAAAAGTTCTGCACTTGTAAAACGTGAGATGCGGTTTTTGACCGAAATGCCGGCGGTGCAGGTTGATTCGTCTTTGCCTGAGCGCTTCGCGGAAGAATCGGTTATTGTTCAGGGTGCCGTAGACCTTTGCTTTGAGGAAAGCGGTGAAATTGTGGTTGTGGATTTTAAAACCGACAGGGTAGAAAATCCTGCAAGTCTTGTTGAAGCTTACGGCGAGCAGCTGAGGATATATGCTGCTGCGTGTGAAAAAATTTTCGGCAAAAAGGTATCGCAGAAAATAATATATTCCTTTTCACTGTTGCAGGAAATAGAAGTAAAATAAAAAAGCAGAGCCAAGAAAAATGAGAGAAGTTTAGGCAATAGTCTGATAAGGAAATATCGATGACAGGATAAGATAATTCGGAAAGTGATTTTCGGATTATTTACGATTGCGCAATGATAAATTCCCGTTTAAAGGAGGACTCAGAATGAGGGTTCCATTTCAAGTATTAGCTATTCCATATAGGAAAGGACCGCCGATACAGTTTTGTGTTCTGCGTCGTTCAGATCATGATCAGTGGCAATTTGTTGCAGGCGGAGGAGAAGATGCTGAAAAACCGGTAGAGGCTGCAATTAGAGAAATTTATGAAGAAACAGGAATTAAAGTGAATAATATTACAACGCTGCAATCCATGGCATATGTTCCTGCAAATATTATTTCGGAACATCATCGGAAATATTGGGCAAAGGATACTTATGTTCTTCCTGAGTATAATTTTGCGTTTGAATGTATTTCCGACATAAAACTGTCTAATGAACACCTTGATTGTGATTGGCTCAGCTATGATGAGGCCATATCACGATTGACCTGGGATTCAAATAAAACAGCACTGTATGAGTTGAACTGTCGGTTATTAGCAGAAAAATAAATTTTGCTTGTCTTTAATACCAGCAAGCAGGGAAACTGTACGCACAATTTCCGGAATCGAAAGCAAAAGGTGATGCACCTTTTTCCATAAAAAACTTCCCTGTCGTGCGTTTCTATAGGCTTCTCTTTTTTCTTGGCCTTTTGCGTCTCGATTTTCTTTATCGTTATACATTTACGCAGAAATTATGGTTTAATCAAATAAACTGAAAGCGGGTGATTAGCCGGACAATATAAAAACATTGGCGGAAGAATTCGCAGCGTGCCGCAAAACGATGTTAGCATTGGGCGACTAAAATCAACAGCACCTTTTTTATATAACCGTTTTTTATAGTGTGTCATCGCCGGTATTACAAAAATCGTAATGATCAAAGTTCCGTAACCGGCCACACAGCGAATGCCATTTGCAATACAACTTTAATACTTCTGTTTTTTATTTTGCGGCGTAAATATTTGTCAAAATATAATAGGATAAAATGTCAATATATAGAAGAATATGTTGCAAACTGAGATTATTACAAATATATTAGCTGTTTTTGCAGAATGACTTGCATTATTTGATAAAATATGGTAAGATATGTAAAACAAAACGCTGGAGGAAAAAATAATGCAGAAAAAACTAAAAATTATCATTGCGGACGATTCAACAGAGCTTGGTCAAAGCTGTGCGAAGGCGCTGAAAAGCTACGGTATGGAGGTCATACTGTGCGAAAAAGACGGCAGATGCATACTGGCAAAAACCAAAACCGAAAAGCCGGATGTAATATTGGCAGATGTGTTTATGCCTAACCTTGATATATTGGGTGTGCTTAACGGTCTTAAAGATATGGACCCTAAGGACAGACCGATGGTAATGGCTATGTCGAGCTTTGATAATCAGCGGCTTGAAAAGGAAACCCTTGACGCGGGAGCGAGTTATTATTTCTTAAAGCCGTTTGATATAAATACAATGGCGGAACGGATAATCCAGCTTTCCGGCTGGAAAAATGAGATTTCTCCGGTAGTGGTTAAGGATAATGTAGTCACCGATCCTGAGCTTGAGCTTATGGTGACCGAAATAATACATCAAATAGGCGTTCCCGCACATATTAAAGGTTATCATTATCTGCGTGAGGCAATAATACTTTCTGTAAAGAACAGCGAAATAATCAATTCCGTAACCAAACTTTTATATCCGACAGTGGCAAAGAATCATGGCACTACCTCGTCGCGTGTTGAAAGAGCGATACGGCATGCGATAGAAGTAGCATGGGACAGGGGAGACATTGACGTACTTAATTCGTATTTCGGCTATACCATACAGAATGACCGCGGCAAGCCGACTAACAGTGAATTTATTGCTATGATAAGCGACAAGCTGAGACTGCGCCTGAAAATAAGCTGATACAGTAAAAATCCGCCTTTAAGGCGGATTTTTTGTTATGAAAGCAGGGCACGGTCGTTGGCAAATTCGTCGCCGCTGGATTTGGAGAATGCTTCGAGGAGATCTTCTACCGTAAGCTTTTTCTTTTCTTCACCGCTTATATCCAAAATTATGCGGCCGTTGTTCATCATTATCAGTCGGTTGCCATGAGCGATAGCGTCTTTCATATTATGAGTTACCATCATCGCTGTCAGATGCTCTTCTTCAATGAACTTATCCGAGAGAGCAAGCACCGTAGCGGCGGTTTTGGGGTCGAGAGCAGCGGTATGCTCGTCTAACAAAAGAAGACGGGGCTTTTTCATTACCGCCATTAAAAGTGTGAGAGCCTGACGCTGACCGCCTGAAAGCAGGCCGACCTTCGCTGAAAGCCTGTCTTCAAGCCCGAGACCGAGCTCCGATAATATTTCGCGGAATTTTGCGCGTTCATTTTTGGTAATAGCCCATTTAAGAGTGCGGTGCTGCCCGCGGCGGCCGGCAAGCGCGAGGTTTTCCTCTATCCACATATCGGCGGCTGTTCCCATCATCGGGTCCTGAAACACTCTGCCGAGATATTTCGCGCGCTTGTATTCGGGAAGCTTTGTAACATCGTTTCCGTCTATGGTAATTGTACCGCAGTCTACCGGATATACTCCGGCAATCATATTGAGCATAGTGGATTTTCCGGCTCCGTTTCCGCCGATTACGGTAACGAAATCGCCGTCGTTGAGTATGAGATTCAGACCGTTAAGCGCACGCTTTTCGTTGACAGTGCCTGTATTGAAGGTCTTATATACATTTTTGATTTCAAGCATTTTCGCTGCCTCCGCTAAGTCTCTTTACATTGCGTTCGGAAATTTTACTCTTCCAAAACGGTATTCCCAGGAAAAGAGCAACGACAAGCGCCGAGAACAGCTTCAGATCGTCGGCCTTGAGCCCTAATGCCAGCACAAATGTAATTACAATATAGTATATTATGCCGCCGATTACTGCCGCTAAAAGCTTGAGCGCGAAATTCTTGAAAATTTTGCTTGTTATGACCTCGCCGATTATAACAGCCGCAAGGCCTACGACTATTGCGCCGCGACCCATGTTTACATCGGCAAAGCCCTGATACTGAGACAGCAGAGCACCGGAGAGTGCAACTATACCGTTAGAGAGTACAAGTCCGATGATTTTATTGAAATTGGTATTTATTCCGTTAGCGCGTGCCATGGACTGATTACAGCCGGTAGCGCGGATGGAATGACCCGCTTCTGTTCCGAAAAACCAATAAAGGACAGCTATTATTGCAACGGTAAAAATAAGGCCCACTATAATTGACTTATTAATTTCACGCAGGGACATCATTATGCTGTTCTTGAACTTATCATAGGAAAAGGGTACATTGGCTCTTCCGCTCATAATGCGCAGATTGATTGAATAAAGCGCCAGCTGAGTAAGTATTCCTGCCAAAATCGCCGGTATGCCGAACTTGGTATGGAAAATTCCGGTGATAAGCCCCGCAATACAGCCGGCAGCAAATGCAAGCAGCAGCGACAGGTAAATATTGACGCCGCTTGTAGTGCAGACAACCAGAACGGCGCCGCCGGTACCGAATGAGCCGTCTACCGTAAGGTCTGCCAAATCAAGTATTTTGTATGTAATAAAGACGCCTATTGCCATAATTCCCCAGATAATACCCTGCGCCGCGGCACCGGGAAGAGAATTGAGAAATGTCGTTAAAAATGAAAGCATAGCTATAAATCCTTTTTGAGATGATTTTCATTGTCTATAGACA
>USHL01000063.1 GCA_900554525.1 uncultured Oscillospiraceae bacterium
TATTGAAAGAATTTCTTTTGCCATTTCCGGGCTGCCCGAAAAGCTGTGCACAACGCCGCGCGGACGGTATTTTTTCAAAAGCGCAAGAGTGTCCGCGTGCGCGTCGCGGTCGTGGACTATAACCGGCAGACCGAGCCTGCCGGCAAGCTTGAGCTGTGCCTCAAATAATTCTATCTGCCGGTTTTTATTATCGGATACCCAGTAATAATCAAGCCCGATTTCACCTATTGCAACACACTTTTTATGCTTGGAAATGGTTTCAATGTCTGCAAGCGTGCTTTCTGAATCAATGTTTTCCGGGTGAATCCCTGCGGCAAAATAAATATAGCCGTAATCCTCCGAAAGCCGCGAAGCCGCTTTTGACGATTCTGTATCGCAGCCGCAGGTAACTGCCACCGCGACGCCGTGCGACGGCAGCATGTTTAATAGATCGCTGCGTATGCCATCAAATTTTTTGTCGTCATAATGGGCATGGGAATCAAAAATAAGCGGTTTTTTAAATGGGTATGATTCTGAAAATTCCATCATCTTATTTTACTGCCTGCCGGTACGCCGTCAATAAACAAAACCTTTACCTCGTCCTCTGAACAGTCGGCGGCGAGTATCATGCCGTTTGATTCTACCCCGCAGAGAACGGCGGGCTTAAGGTTTGCGACTACAATAACCGTGCGGCCTGCCAGCTGCTCAGGAGTATACCATTTTGCAATGCCGGAGACAACCGTGCGCGGTGTGCCGCTGCCGTCGTCAAGTGTAAGCTTTAAAAGCTTTTTGGCTTTCGGAACAGGCTCACAGGTCAGTATTTTTGCGGCTCTAAGCTCAACCCTGGCAAAGTCATCTATTGTGATTTCGGCAATACCCGGAATACTTTTTGCTTTTTCCGCGGCCGCTTTTTTGTGCTCGGCTTCTATTTCGGCAATTACTTTTTCAGCGTCCAACCTTGCAAAAAGCGGTTCGGCGGCGCCGACGGAATATTCCTTCACCTTGCCGAAACTGAGCTCTTCGTTTTCCGTACCGAGCTGCTTTTTGATTTTTTCGGCGCTTTCAGGCATTACAGGGGTAAGGAGCAAGGCTAAAATACGAATGCATTCCAGCAGATTGTAGAGCACTGCTTTGAGTCTTTCGTAATTTGCCTCATCCTTTGCAAGTGCCCAGGGTGCAGTCTCATCTATATATTTGTTGCAGCGTTTGGCGAGATTAATGACCGTTTCGAGCGCGTCGGCATTGTGATAGGAATCCATTTGTGCGATATATTTTTCGGCAGTCTGCCCTGCGGCGGCTATAAGCTCTTGGTCGCATTCTTCGGTGATTTCCCCGGCGGAAACTTTTCCGCCGAAATATTTGTTTGTCATAGCTACCGAGCGGTTTACAAGATTTCCGATGGTATTGGCGAGATCGGAATTGAACTTTGAAATAAAGCTTTCATAGGTAAAGGTGCCGTCCTGAGCAAACGGCATTTCGGAAAGCAGATAATACCTCACTGAATCTGCGCCGAAACGCCGCGCCAGATCGTCGGCGTAGACGGCGTTGCCTTTGGATTTGGAAATCTTGTCGTCGCCTATAAGCAGCCAGGGGTGACCAAGCACCTGCTTCGGAAGAGGCAGACCAAGCGCCATCAGGATTATAGGCCAGTAGATAGTATGGAAGCGGACAATGTCCTTGCCGATAACATGCAGGTCGGCAGGCCAGAGCTTTTCAAAGCGGCTGTCACTGCCCTCCGGGTCATAGCCGATGCCGGTGATATAGTTGGAAAGAGCGTCCAGCCATACGTAAACGACGTGTTTTTGGTCAAAAGAAACGGGAATGCCCCACTTAAAAGAGGTTCTTGAAACGCAAAGGTCGGAAAGTCCGGGCTTCAAAAAATTGTTTATCATTTCGTTTTTGCGTGATTCCGGCTTGATAAAATCAGGGTTCTGCTCGTAGTATTCGAGCAGTTTGTCCTGATATTTGCTGAGTCTAAGGAAATAGGCCTCTTCTTTAGCATCGGTCACTTCACGCCCGCAGTCAGGGCATTTGCCGTCTACAAGCTGTGAAGGGGTAAAGAAGGATTCACAGGGAACACAGTATTTTCCTTCGTAGTGCCCTTTGTAGATATCGCCCTGGTCATAAAGCTTTTTAAATATTTTCTGTATGACCCTTTCGTGGTAATCGTCGGTTGTGCGGATAAATTTATCGTAGCTTGTATTGAGGCTGTCCCATACGGCGCGTATTTCACCCGATACTTTATCTACATATTCCTTGGGCGTCACGCCTGCGGCCTTGGCGTATTCCTCTATCTTCTGGCCGTGTTCGTCCGAGCCGGTCATCAAAAATACGTCAAAGCCCATCATACGCTTATAGCGCGCGATCATATCGGCGAGGACTATGTCGTATGCGTTGCCGATATGAGGCTTGCCAGAAGTGTAGGCTATGGCCGTGGTGATATAAAATTTTTTCTTTTCTGACATTGTTATTCCTCCAGCTCTTACGGTTTTGCGGTAAGATATAAAATATATGATATGACGGTACAGGCCAAATTATAAATCAGAACCCAAAGGCTGCTTATCAGTGTGCCTGAGCCGTCGAAGGACATATAAGCGAAAATTATCGCTCCCATTACCGAAAAAAGCACATAAAGCACTGTAAGCACAGTATTTGATTTTTTTATGCGGCAGGCGCTTGTCAGTATGGCGGCAAGCCCTACGGGATTGCCTTTATATGCCGCCGGGGCAGAGCAGCGTTTTGTGAAGGTCACTGAATTTTTGTACATATGACAGCCGGCACTGCTCATAACCTTGACAGAGTCGTCATAAAGCCCCATATAATCGCATATCATTTCCTCGGTCAGGTTTGGGTCTGAACTGTTTATGAGCATTGTTACGCCGAGCGCCGAAAGCTTTCGCAGCTCATGAGCTATTTCGGGATTAACCGAGTACTGCACCGCAAGCAGGGCGCAGGCGGTATCCGCGGAGGCAACGTAAACAGGGAAGTAACCCTGCCTTAAAAGACGGCGGTCGACCTCTACGCTCGGGACATCTATGCCGTGTGCCTCCATCAGAGTACGGTTGCCGATGAAGAGCAGACGGTTGTCAACCCAGCCGGATATGCCCATACGGTCCTCGTATTTCACGGTGTCCGAATCGGGCAGAGCCGTGATATTTCCGGTGCCCGCGATTTTTTTGAAAATCGGAGCGAGCGGACTGCCGAGACAGTCGGTAAGCGAAGCGGCACGGATAATCGTATCGTCAAGGCTGTTTTCGGAAAGCACCTTCATCCGGTGGAGAGTTACCGTACCTGAGGGAAATATCTCATCGGCTGAAAATACCGCGGCATTGGCGTTTTCAATGCGTTCGGCGCCTGTTTTACCGGCAATCATTGCGCCTAAGCGGTTGAGCCTTTTGGCGGCGCTGTAAAACGGAAGACTGTCGATAAAGAATATAGTCGGCAGTGCGGCAAGACACTGAATAACCGCCGCGGAGTACATTCCGTATATCAGCCCTTCAAAATATAAAGCGCAGGCCAGGCCGGTTATAAGGGATAGTATCAGCGATAAAACAGTGACCGCAGGAAGCTTTCCGCCGAAAAATATTCCGAAGGTGGAATATTTCATATAATCATCTATATGCTCGGTCCGCTGAGGAGCGGCAGCCAATACATCGCCTTCTATAGAGTTTTTGGCCATGGCAAAGGTGACCGCCTGATCGCTTATAAGCTTTATTGCGCGCTTGGGAGCGGAGGATGCTATCTGCTTAAAGTTTGAAAGCATATAGGACGATTTCCAGAAACGGCTGACAGCTCTCACCGAAAGAGTGATGCTGAGCAGCAGGAGAATATCGGTGGTTATTTCGGTCAATATGATTCCGGTAACCGCGTACGCGAGAACGGCCGCCGACGCTAATGCCGCAGGTATATCCGAAGTTGAGCGGCGGCTGAATATTTTAGGCAGAGCCTTGAACATATCGAGGTTTATAAGCACTGCCGCCGCCGTAAGAACGGTACAAATTATCATGCTTATCCTTGTATGGGCAAGAATAAGACCGGATAAAAACGGCAGCTTTGCCGTGGCCAAAAGCAGAGTTATAAGCACTGTAAATACGGCGGTAAGAAAACAGCTGCGTTTTTTAAGAGACAGCATACGGGTAAAACGCTTGGCGTCTTTTTCGGAGCTGAATTCCTCTTTCGGAATATAGTCTTCAAACTCGGTCTGCTCCAGGCGTATTTCGCTGTCCTGATTATCTACGGCATCGTCATTCGACAGCTGTGAGAGTTCACCGGTCAGATCAATGGGCCGTGTAAGAGAGCTTACGCTTATGCGCTGCGAAGAGTCACTGTCCGAAACAGGAGTGAATTTTATGGTGGCGGTATGCTGTTCGGCAGTTTTAGGCTTGGTTTTTTCGGAGGGAACGGCGTCAATGTCGGAGATTATGCCCGAGATGTTCGTATGCATATTATTTGCAGCATTATCAAAAGGAATACTTTCCTCAAAAATTTCCGGCTCTGTTTTTGAAATTTCGGCAGCCTTCGGCTTTACGGGGGCAGTTGCTATTGCCGCCGCTTCTTTCGATGATTTTTCTGCGGCCTTTGATTCACGTGCGGCGCGTTCCGCCGCATCTGAGACGGCGCTGTATTTTCCGAGATCATCGAAGGTTATATCATATTTTTCTGAAAGCTTTTCAAGTGTTTTCTTGCTTTCATTGCTTAAAATTTCAGCTACGCTTTCCAGTTTATAGGTTGGCGTTGCCGCCGAGGTGTCTCTGCCGTCTTCGTCAAGTAAGTAGGGTCTGCATTTTTCCAAGAGCGTTTTTTTGCGTTTGGATACGCCGTTTAGAGGGTGGCTTTTGGAACTGATATCAATGTTACCGTTTTTTTCGGCAGAACCTTCAGTATCAGAGGATTTACCGGACGGTATATCGGTAAAATTAAACGGCGGTTTTATTTCATCTGCCGTTGAAAGCTTGGCTTTGTCCGACAGAGTATCTGTTTTCGGGGCGTCGGTTTCCTTAGTATTATCGGAGTTTATTACGCCCTGAGACATGCGTTTTTTCAAAGCCTCTAAAGCGGAATTGGCTGAAACCTGAGGACTGCCGCCGTGAGACTGCTCCGAAAGCTCTTCGGGTGTGAGTACGTCAGGGCTTGCAGGGGAATCGGTATCGCCTATTTTAAAGCCGTCTGTCTCGGTGTTTTCTATCAGAGAAAAAAGCTCATCGTTCTGTTTTTTTGAAAAAAATCCCATCAGATCACCCTTTTCCTTACAACTTCATACATAAGTATTCCCGCCGCGACCGAGGCATTGAGCGAGTTGATTTTACCCCGCATCGGAAGACTTACAATCTCATCGCATTTTTTGGCGGTCAGTGTACCAATGCCGCTGCCCTCATTTCCTATGACAATGGCGCATGGAATGTTGAAATCTATATTTCTGTAATCCTTTCCGTCCATATCGGCGCCGAATATCCAAAGCCCTTTTGCTTTTAGCATATCGATGACTGCCGCGATATTGGTGACCCTTGCTACCTTCATATATTCAAGCGCTCCGCTGGACGATTTTGCAACCGTGGCGTTGAGCGAGGCGCTGCGGCGTTTGGGAATTATAATCCCATGAACCCCTGCGGCTTCTGCGGTACGGATTATCGCGCCCAAATTGTGCGGGTCTTCGATTTCATCGCAAATTATAATAAAGGGTTTTTCGTTTCTTTCGGCTGCGGCCGCTAAAATTTCCTCCGGTGTGCTGTATTCCCGTGCGGCCAACATTACCGCAACGCCCTGATGATTCACGCCGCCGCAGTAATAATCGAGTTTCTGAGTGCTTATTTCTTTTATGAGTATTCCCTTTGCGCGGCATTTGGCGATTATGGCCGTTATTGATCCGCCTGCTGCGCCATGTGCCACTAACAGACGGTCGATTTCACGGCCGGAACGCAATGCTTCCGTTACCGGATTCCTGCCGCAGATTATGTTGTTTTGCTGTTCGGTATCCTGCATATTTTAAAAGTCCTTTTATATATAAATATACATTAAAAATTATAGCACAAAACCGCCTTAAATTAAATAGGCAAATTTATTAATAAAAAAAGTAAAAAGAGGAAGAATATATCTAAATGCTGAAAACAGACAGGAGAAGATATAAATGAATAAAAAAATAGTATCGGTAGAGGGTTTTGAGCTTATGGATTCGCGCAGCAATCCGACGGTAGGCGCAAAAGTGGTGCTTGCCGACGGCAGCGAGGGTTTCGCGCTTTCTCCGTCAGGTGCTTCTACGGGAATATATGAAGCGCATGAGATGCGCGACGGAGACCGTTCACGTTACGGCGGAAAGGGAGTAAAAAAGGCTGTTGATTCGGTGAACGGCGAAATACGCAATGCTCTTTTAAAGCTGGACGACTATACTCAGCGCGGTGCCGATGAACTTATGATAAGCCTTGACGGCACCGAAAACAAAAGCAGGCTGGGCGCAAATGCGATTTTGGCGGTCTCGCTTGCGCTCGCAAAGGCGAACGCGGCCTCCTGCGGGCTTCCGCTTTACCGTTATATCGGCGGAATAAACGGGGTTAAGCTTCCGCGCCCTATGATGAATATTTTGAACGGCGGAGCGCATGCCGCTAACAATATAGATATACAGGAGTTTATGATAATCCCTGTAAAAGCCTGCTGCTTTGCCGAAGGGCTACGTCAGTGCAGTGAGATATATCATTCTCTCGGCGGCATTCTTAAGGAACGGGGACTCAGCGTGGGGGTAGGCGATGAAGGTGGTTTTGCTCCTGATCTTGAATCCGACGAAGCGGCGATTGAGCTGATTGTGGAAGCGATAAAAAAGGCCGGATATTCGGAGGAAGAAATCAAAATAGCGCTTGATGTGGCATCGAGCGAATGGTATAAGGAGGGCAACTATCATTTGCCGAAACGCGGCACCGATATGACAGCCGGCGCACTCATAGAATATTATGAAGGGCTTTTGGAAAAATATCCGATAATTTCTGTTGAAGACGGCGTTGCGGAGGAAGACTGGGAGGGCTGGCAGCGCCTGACAAAAAAAATCGGAAATCGTATACAGCTTGTCGGCGACGACCTTTTTGTTACTAATGCTTCAAGGCTTAAAAGGGGAATAGAGCTTGGGGCTGGAAACGCTGTGCTTGTAAAGCTTAATCAGATAGGCACGCTGACCGAGACTCTTGATGTTATAGAGCTGGCGAGGGAAAACGGGTATTCCGCAGTGATTTCGCATCGCTCGGGTGAGACAGAGGATACCGCAATAGCAGATCTTGCCGTTGCGGTAAATGCGGGTCAAATAAAAACCGGAGCACCATGCCGAACCGACCGTGTGGCCAAATACAACCGGCTTCTTATAATTGAAAATGAGCTTAAAAAATAATTTTTCACCCCTGCTTTGATACGGGGGTGAATTTTTTTGCCTCTTAAAACATATTTATATAAGCCGCATTGAAAAAATATTATTTTTATGTCACCTTTTACGCTGTGAATGCGTCTATATATCAGAACGTGTTAAGGATATTTCGACGTTAAACAAAAAATTCA
>USHL01000064.1 GCA_900554525.1 uncultured Oscillospiraceae bacterium
CTGATTTCATAATTATTTCTCCATAAGCAGCTTGGTATCGCGCGCGTAAAAGAATATGTACTGCTGGGCTATGCCGGCATACGGCTTCGCGATTTCGGGCAGCTCGCCGCCGAAGAGGGTTTCCATCGCGCGCTTTATCCATACATCTTTCGGAAAGGCGTCAATATGGCCGAGAGAAAAAAGCAGGACGCAGTCGGCAACCTTCGGGCCTACGCCGGTTATCTTCATGAGCTCCGCGCGGGCATCGTCGGTCGGCATATTTCTGAGAGCATCAAGCTTGACCTCGCCTGACGAAACCTTGCGCGCCGCGTCGAGTATATACTTTGCGCGGAAGCCGCTGCGGAGAGGCGCTAAATCCTCGACGGTGAGTGCGGCTATCTTTTCGGCGGAGGGAAAGGCGTAAAAACCGCCTTTGTCTTCGCCGAAATTTTCGCACAGACGGGATATAATTCCTTTGATTCGTTTTATATTATTGTTCTGAGAGATTATAAATGAGCAGAGGGTTTCCCATGGCTCCTGATTCAGTATGCGTATGCCGTAGGAATATTCCGCCGCGTTTTTGAGTGTTTCGTTTTCACTGATTATTTTAATGATTTTTTCATAGTCGCGGTCGAGATCAAAATATCCGCGCCAGATATTGCTGAAATCATCTTGCGTAACATTGTAAAGCACCACCGTGCCGTCGCCGAGCTTTTCAAGCTCTAAATATCTGCCGTATGCCGTGCCCTTCCAGCGCCCGTCTTCCTTTTCCTCCCAGCGGAAAGCCTGCCCGCAGTCGAGCGTATGCGGCAGGTCGAAGCTTTCGGCGCCGTATATGTAAGTATTTCCTTTGTCGAATTTTGCAGAAATCATGTTCATCACCCCGTATTTGCATTATAGCGGGTTTGTGATATAATATCAATAGAATTTTTATCAGGGAGTAAAGCTATGAGAGACGATATATGTACGATACCGGTCAGTGAGGTATTTGAAAAGAATGACGGCTGCCCTATATGCAGGATGCGCGACACTATCGAGGAGCGTATGACCGATTATATTTTAGGGGACGCTATGATGGAGCCCGACGTGCGCATCGAGACCAACAGGGTTGGCTTTTGCGAGTATCATTACGGCCGTATGATGGGCCGCCGCGGGCGATTGCAGCTGGCTCTAATGCTTCAGACGCACATTGATGAAATCAATAAGGGGATATTCGGCAAAAAGCTGTTTTCCTCCGACGCGAAAAAGGGGAGCGAGGCCAAGAAAATTTCCGAGACCTGCTTTATATGCTCGAAAATTGAGTGGGGGCTTTCGAGAATGATTGAGACGGTTTTCCGCTGCTACGAAAACGAACGCGATTTCCGTGAAATGTTCAATTCACAGAGCATGTTTTGCCTACCGCATTATGAACGGCTTATAAACGGAGCCTCAAAAAAGAATATGCGTCATTACGGTTCGGAATTTGCCGACAATCTCAACCGTATCACCGGCGGATACGTCAAGTCTCTTTACGAGGATATTTCGCATTATTGCTCTATGTATGATTACCGCGCCAAGGAAGAGGGCGACTGGGGCAACAGCCGGGATTCGGTCGAGAGGGCTGTCGCTTTTTTAAACGGAAGGATATATAACGGCGACTGAAATTTACATAATCTTCTTATTTTGGGCAGCGGTTAATAAAATTTCGGCTTAAAAAGCCGGGTTATTCACGTTTTCCACCGAGTTATCCACTTTTTTATGTCAACTGAATAAGATTACCTTAATCTGCCAACAATAGAATCAGTAAAACAAAAAGGGGCGGAATTATGGTAAAAGGTGTTAGCAAAACCGTTATAGTTGTAAATAATACAGGAAGCCGGCTGTTTGAAAAAATTGTTTTTTACGTTACTCCGGAATACGGAAATTTAAGCGCAAAGCAGCTGAAAAAAGCGGCGGGAAATTTTTCCTTCAATTATGACGACACGCCTCCCCGCGGGAGAATGCGCACTCTTATGAAAAGACGCCGCATTATAAAAATCGCAGCGATAGCCGCGGCGGCTTTGGCTGCGATCGGCTCGGCCGTTATTTTAATATTGTAAATAAATTATTAAAAATGCAGGAAAGATGATTTGTCGTTCTTGCATTTATTTATTTTTTGGCGTATAATAAAATTCGTATTATATTGAAAAAGGTGTGCATATGAAAGAGAATATTATAAACGGCCTAAAGCTGTTTTTGAAAATTATTGTTGTCAATATTATGTGCTTTTTCGTAGTTATGTCCTTCAGTGTGCTTATCACGGCTGTTTCGACCAAGAATATAGGCTATACGGCATTCGGGACGACAAGCGACAGCAGTGAAGTCACAGAGCTTTATACATACTATTATGAGGACGGCGAGGACACCAAAAAGGCCGAATATACCGAACAGGGCTATACGGTAACAGAGCGCTCCTTACGTTCTCAGATGTCTTCGGGAGGTACAGCGGCTTTCCTTATAATTTCACAGATATTCTGCCTATTGATACTATTCTCGTTTATTTATCCTAATATTTGGCATATAGGGACAAAAGACAGTAATCTCGTCAGGTTCAAGCACAAAAAAGAGGACAAGCTTAAAGGTCTGAAAATCGGTCTGGTCGCCGCTGCGCCGTTTTATCTTTTCCTTATATTAATTGCTGCGGCAAAATTCCTGATGCCGTCATTTCCGATGGTGCTTTATAAGTTTTTAAATTCCGCATTTTATTCTTTTATTGATATTATCTGCGGTACGGCTACGGCGGGAAGTCTCGCGCCCTGGCGGTTGGCGCTTTTATTCGTGCTGCCGCTTATAATACCGCTTATCAGCGGCGTTGCATATCTGCTCGGTTATAAGAATATCTCGGTTGGCGAGAAATTTGTATACAAGAAAAAATAAGATAAGGGGTATAAAATGGCTGGCTTTTTTGGTTTGTTCAATTATGAAAAGGAAGGACCGGGAATTTCGAAGAATGCTCCTAAAAAGAAGACCTTTATTGTGTTCTTCGAAACCTTTTTCCGTAATTTCTGGAAATTTATCACGATAAATCTTTTTTACTGTCTTATATCGCTTCCGGTGCTGACTAACGGACTTTCCTGCGCGGGGCTGACCAATGTTACACGCAATATCGCGCGGGACAAGCACTCCTTTGGTATCAGCGATTTTATCGATACTATAAAAAAGAACTGGAAGCAGGCGCTGCCGGCGGGTATAATCAACACGCTTGTATATATTGTTCTTTTCTTTGACCTATACTTTTTCTTCTTTTCATCCGACGAAAAGACCGGCGGAATTATGTCGGCGGTAGGACTGGGAATATGCCTGTGTATGCTCTTTATTTTTACCGTTATGAATTACTATATCTGGACTCTGCTTATCACCTTTAAGTTTACGTTAAAGCAGATTTATAAAAACAGCTTTAAATTTGTTTTCATAAATATGAAAATGAATCTGCTCTGTTTTTTTGTCATAACGCTTATTTATGCCGCGAACATTGCGGTTATGTATTTCCTGCTGCCGTATTTTTTTGTAGTGCTGACCATCGAGCTGATGCTTTACGCTCTTATTTTTCCGTCCTTCAGGTTTCTGCTGGTGCAGTACTGCACATTCCCGGCAATAAAGAAATATATAATCGACCCGTACTATCTTGAGCATCCGGACGAGGATATAGACAAGCGTCATGATTTGGGAATTGAGGTCGAAAAGAAACCGGCGCCCAAAAAAGAGGGCGAAGAGGACGTTGAAGAAGAACCTGAAAATGTTTTCGAGGATTAATATTTTTTATTCTGCAGCATATATTTTCATATAGATAAAAAAGGGTGTGAAAATATGAAATGCAGAATAGTCGATCTTCGCAACAAGCAGGTCGTCTGTATTAAAAACGGCTGCGTTCTGGGCTATGTCTATGATGTAGAGTTCGATACGTCGGACGGGACGCTTACCTCGGTTATAATTCCCGGCAGACCGAAATTTTTCGGGTTCTTCGGTCATGAGGCGGATATTGTTATACCCTGGAGTGAGATTGAGGTTTTCGGTCAGGAGACGATACTTGTCAATACCGAGCCGGAGCCGTATACGCCCAAGCCAAAGCGCGGATTTTTTTCATCAAATTAAAAAATTTTCAAATTTTAACCGCTGGTTTTCTCAGCGGTTATTTTTGTATCTGTTAATCCGCGATAAAATGCGCAGAATAGAAAGGGAAGTGATTTTGTGAAGTTTATGCGTGTTTTATCCAAAACTCTTTTTTTTGCGTTTCTGGCGCTGGATACCGCGGTTTTCGGAATTATCGGATATTTGGATTTTACCGTAAGCAAGGACTATAAGATTAAAAAAGGCGACGCACTGAGCTTTAATACGATAGTGCCGATTACGGCGGAATATGAGGGGGCGCTGCTTTCTCAGACAGCCAAGACCGAAACGGTGGGCGAGGAATTTGATGTCGAGCTGAAGGCCTTCGGAGTTATACCGTTTTCCACCGCGAATGTCGAGGTCGTGGATGAGATGCAGGTCGCGGTGCTGGGTACTCCGTTCGGTATGAAGCTTTATACCGAGGGTGTGCTTGTCATTGAGCTTACAAGTGTGGATACGGCGGAAGGAAGCATCAATCCCGCAGAAAAAGCAGGCATAAAAAAGGGAGATTATATAGTTTCGGTAGACGGCAGGAAGATATATTCCAACGAGGATCTGAGCGAAGCGGTTGAGAGATCCGAGGGCCGTGAAATGAAATTCGAAATCAACCGTGACGGCAAAAAAATATTTATAAGCTTTTCCGCTGCGGTTTCAAAGGAAACCGGCGATTACAAAATAGGCCTTTGGATAAGGGACAGCTCAGCCGGCATAGGCACGCTGACCTTTTACAGTCCTGCCACCGGAATGGTGTGCGGTCTCGGCCACGGGGTATGCGACGAGGATACCGGCACACTTTTGGAGCTTAATTCCGGCGAGCTTGTCGGAGCGGAAATAATATCCGTAAGCAAGGGCAGTGCGGGAAGTCCGGGGCAGCTTAAGGGTAAATTCACCTATGATATCATCGGCAGCATAGATATGAACGACCAGAGCGGTGTATACAGTTTTTTAAAGGGGAAAATAAATCTATCAAATCTTACCGAAGTGGCGCTGAAGCAGGAAGTAAAGGACGGCGAGGCGCAGATTCTGTGCACGGTTGACGGTTCGGAGCCGGAGCTGTTTTCCTGCCGCGTGAAAAAGCGCAGCTCGGCTTATCTTTCGTCTACGCAGAATCTTGTGGTTACGGTGACAGATAAGCGCCTGTTAGAGCTTACGGGCGGAATAGTGCAGGGAATGTCGGGCAGCCCGATACTTCAGAACGGCAAGCTTATAGGAGCTGTGACACATGTTCTTATTGACGACCCGACCAGCGGCTACGGCATATTCGTGGAAAATATGCTTAAAGAGGCCGAAACGGTAGCCGATCAGAAAAAAGAGGCGTCATAGCTTAGCGTTCAGGATATTTAAGATTTTCGGGGAAAGCTATTTCGGTATATAAATAAAAATCCGCCGATAAAATATCGGCGGATTTGCTTATTCAAAGTTCATTATACTGTTCATATCGTAAAGCCCGGGGGCTTTGCCGTAAAGGAACCTTGCGGCACGGACCGCACCGGCAGCGAATACCTCCTTGGACTGCGCCGTATGCGAAATGGTTATCACTTCATCGTGACCTGCGAAAATGACGTCGTGCTCGCCGACTATCGTTCCGCCGCGCACCGAGTGTATCCCGATTTCATTTTTCGTGCGCTTCTGGCGCTTTGAGTGGCGGTCGTATTCGTAATTCATAGTATCGCCGAAAACACTGTTTACGGCGTTGGCCAGCATAATAGCCGTGCCGGAGGGAGCGTCTATCTTCTGATTGTGGTGCTTTTCGACTATTTCGACATCGAAATCATTGCCGAGTACAGCCGCCGCTTTTTTGGCAAGGCTGGCGATGAGGTTTACGCCTATCGACATATTGAAGGTGAAGAAAACCGGAATTTTCTGCGCCGCCTCTTTGATTTTTGCAATCTGTGCGTCGGAGTAGCCGGTCGTTGCGATGACGGCAGGTATTCTGTTTTTAAGAGCGTATTCCAAGAGACCGTCCAAAAGCGATATGTGCGAAAAGTCGATAATCATATCTGCTTTAACGGTTATATCGCTGAACGAAGAAAATACGGGAAAATCTTCACCGCTGTTTATCTTATCCACTCCGGCGACGATTTGCAGCTCGCTGTCAGCTTTGGCGCAGGAGGCGATAAAACCGCCCATTTTACCCGACGCGCCGCAAAGAATTGCCTTTATCATAAATTTCACGTCCTTAATTTATTTTATAAGCAGCCGCATTCTTTCAGCTTTTCAAGCGCAGGCTCGGACATTTTGTAAAGCGGGAGCCTGCACGGACCGGCATTAAGACCCATTAAATCCATTGCCGCTTTGACCGGCACGGGGTTGACGTCGCTGAACAGCGCAGAGATAAGTCCGGAATATTTTATCTGCATTTCGGCGGCTTTTGCGGTATTTCCGGCGAAATATTCGGCGCAGAGGCTGTGCACCTCGGCCGGCAGGATATTGGAAAGCACCGAAATCACGCCTATGCCGCCGAGCGACAGCGTGGGGACAATCTGGTCGTCGTTGCCGGTGTAGATGTCAAGGTCGTCTCCGCAGAGGTAGCGGGTTTTCGCCACCGAGGCGATGTCGCCGTTTGCTTCCTTTGTAGCGATGATATTCGGATGGCGCGACAGCTCTTTGTAGGTTTCGGGCTGTATCGCGACGCCGGTGCGCGAGGGTACGTTGTAAAGTATTATCGGCTTGCTTACGCGGTCGGCAATATAGTTGTAATGAGCGACAAGACCGCGCTGTGAGGTTTTGTTGTAATAGGGGGTCACCATTAAAAATGCGTCGGCTCCCATACGTTCGGCGTCGTCGCAGAGACGTACAGAATACACCGTATCGTTAGAGCCGGTTCCGGCTATAAGCGGGACACGTCCGGCATTTGCTTTTGCCGCCGTCTCGATGACCTTCAAATGCTCTTCGTAATCGAGTGTCGATTTTTCACCGGTGGTTCCGCAGATAAGCAGTGCGTCGATACCGCTTTTTACCTGCTCCTCCACCAGAGTTTCAAGGCGGCTGTAATTTACGCTGCCGTCTGCATTCATAGGCGTGACAAGCGCCGTCGCCGCACCGGTGAAGATTCGTTTTTTCATAAAAGACCACTCCTTAAAAAAGGCGGATTAATCCATGTAGCCTTTGGCGCATAAAAGCTCTGCAAGCAGAACGGCGCCGCCGGCCGCTCCTCTTAATGTGTTATGGGATACGCATACGAATTTATAGTCGTACTGACTGTCCTCGCGGAGTCTGCCCGCCGATATGGCCATACCGCCCTCAAGCTCACGCGAAAGCTTGGTCTGGGGCATGTCGTCCTCGGTATAGTAGTGGATGAACTGCTTCGGAGCGTGGGGGAGGTTAAGTTTCTGCGGCTCTC